>CAZJOG010000088.1:0-9565 GCA_964547565.1 uncultured Desulfovibrionaceae bacterium | reverse complement strand
AGGGCGCACAACTGACAAATTCTATTAAGAATTTTTGCAATTAGACACTAGGTATATACCCCCATAGATTGGCGCGAATTTTTTTCCACAATCCCGCGGACATTACGCAAAGGTGGTTCACCAAATAAGCGTTTATATTCCCTGTTAAACTGGCTGAGGCTTTCATACCCCGCCCCATAACAGGCGTCCGCAGCGTCTTTATTTTCCTCCAGCATAAGACGCTGGGCCTCATAAAGACGTAAATGCTGATGATAACGTGTAGGGCTCATGCCTGTTATTATTTTGAAATACTTACGGAATGTTGGTGCTGCCATATGGAGGGACAAAGCCAGAGCCTCCACATCCAAACTATCCGCCACATGCTCACGAAGCCAATGGATACCGCGGAGCACCTGATGGCTTTGCGTGCCGCGTGTATTCAGGTTTTTAAGAAGCCCTCCTGCAGGCCCAAGTAAAAGCGCAGTATGTATTTCCTGCACAAGAATAGGCGCAAGAACCGCCAGTTGCTCCGGTGTATCCAAAAGTTCCACAAGATGAACCAGCGCGTGCAAAATAGCGGGGTCCACAGGGCCAACAGCCGTACACCCGGAACAAGAGGACGGTTTTACAGGTAAAGAGGCGGCAAGCTGTGTGATTAACCTGCTATCCAGCTCCAGAGAAAGCACAAGATACGGTTTTTCCGGGGAAGCTTCCGTTATATAACTCATACTGGGCATATCCACACCTGCAAGCAGGCAATAGCCTGCGCCATAGCGGTATTCTTCTGTTCCTACAATTGTGCGTTTTGCCCCCTGCACAGTTACCGCAAGCACAGGTTTGTTAAAACAGTTTTCCGGTGTAAACAAAATTTCCCGTCTGTGTAAAACAAGGCCGGGAACAGACGTAGGGTATGAACCGTGCGCGGGCAACAGCTGCATCAGTGTGTCCGTAAGCCGGCAGATATCTGCCAATGCGTTATTGTTTTTTTCATCCATAAAAGCCCTCCGACAAAAGAAAACCGTGGGTTAGCTGTACACCTGGAGGTAACACAATCAACATAAAAAAGAAACACTATGGCAGAATTGTGCAAAAAAAGGATAAAAATGCGTCTTTAAAAAACCGGGGATTGGGGTACGGTGCTTAAGACAAATGTTTTACCTTTTATCTTACAGAGGTTTGTATGCCAGAGGTTTGTATGCCTACTTCCACCCCATCGCCGGTATTTAACCCCGGCAAAGCCAACTGGTCGGCGGTTTTTTCCCTTTTTATGGGTGTAACCGGCCTTATTGCGGCAGAATTTATTCCCATAAGCCTTCTTACCCCTATTGCGCAAGAACTGCGCATAAGCGAAGGCATGGCTGGTCAGACTGTTACAGCCGTAGGTATTTTTGCGGTTATCACCAGCCTTTTGCTTGCGCCACTCAGCCGGAATATCAACAGAAGGTATATTCTGCTTACATTTTCCGCCCTGCTTATTGTATCCAATCTCCTTGTTGCCATGGCCCCCAGTTACCCTTTGCTCCTTCTGGGGCGGGGTATGCTGGGCATATGTGTGGGAGGCTTCTGGTCTATGGCTTCTGCGGTTGCCCTGCAACTTGTGCCACCTAAGGATGTGCCACGCGCATTAAGTATTATATACGCGGGTGTTTCTGTTGCCACCGTTATTTCCCTGCCTCTTGCCAGTTACCTGGGCCATGTATTGGGCTGGAGAAATGTGTTTTATCTGGCATCCCTTATGGGACTGGCCGCTTTTCTATGGCAGTTTGTTTCCCTGCCCCATCTGCCCGCGCAGGGCAGCAGCAGTTTCCGCGGGATGTTTAACCTGCTGAAAAAAAATTGGGTTCTAACCGGCATGGTGGCCACTGTTTTCAGTTATGGCGGTTACCATGTGTTTTTTACATACCTGCGGCCTTTTCTGGAGCTTGAGCTTGCCTTGTCTTCTTCCAGCCTTTCCGCGGTGCTGCTGGTATTTGGTCTGGCAAACTGCCTGGGCACTTTTATAGCAGGCGGTCTTTTGGGCAGATATTTTAAAACCGGCATGGCAGGCATCCATATCCTTTTTGCGGGTGTGGCCCTGTGCCTTTTTTTCAGCAGTGGCTTTGTTTCCGCAAGTGTTACTCTGGTCATTGTCTGGGGTTTTGTTTTTGGCTTTATCCCTGTGGGCTGGTCTACCTGGATTACCCGCACACTTGCGGACAGCGCGGAAATAGCCGGTGGCATATCTGTTGCGGCTATCCAGTTTTCTATTGGGCTGGCCGCGGCTGTGGGTGGTTTAACATTTGACAACCTTGGCATTAACGGTATTTTTTTTACAGCTGCATGCTTTTTTATTCTGGCAGTGGGGCTTGTCCGCGCAAGTTTTTCTGCTTTTGCCCATACCACGGGAAAAAACCTGTAATACCTTCTTTTTTATGGCAGAAAACCACCATGCCCACTCCATTGTTTACAAACACCCATACGCCCCAAATGGAACACACCCTGCAACACCTGATTGGCAAACTGCTGGATTATATGCCGCAGGCAGGAAAATTTTCCACAGATATCCACGGGCTGCAGCTTACACGTTGGGATACAGTCAATGAAACAGATACCTGCTTTTATGCCCCGTCTATCGGGCTTATCCTGCAGGGGCAAAAAGAATCAACCCTTGGGAACAAAACTTACACCTACGGGGCATACGACTGCCTTGTGAATGGTGTGGATATGCCAAGCCTGAGCAGAATTCTCCAGGCAACACCGCAAAAACCCCTGCTGGCGGTTTCTTTGTATCTGGAAAAAAACCTGGCAGCAGAACTTGCGGCAGAAATACCGGCAGCGGCATGGTACAGCCCGGGTCAAAAAGAAAACAGGGAAGCGGAAAGCCATTGCCTTGGTGTTTCTATCGCGCGGGTACAAACAGATGTACTGGATACATTTGCCCGCCTTGTGGACCTGCTTGATACCCGGGAACAAATACCCTTTATGGCCCCTTTGTTAAAGCGCGAACTTACGGCCCGTGTTCTTATGGGCCCCCAGGGAAAAGCCTTGAAGTTTATTTTTACCCAAGGCTCCCACAGCCATCAGGTGGCGCAAGCCATAACCTGGTTGCGCGCCCATTACACAGAACCCCTTCTGGTGGAAGCACTGGCAGCCAGAGTGAACATGCCTGTATCCTCTTTTCACAGGCAATTTAAAAAGGTGACATCCCTCAGTCCCCTGCAATTCCAAAAATGCTTGCGCCTTTATGAAGCCAGGCGCCTTATGCTGAGTGAAACCACAGACGCCGGCCATGCCGGGCTTCAGGTAGGGTATGACAGCCCCCAGCAGTTTACCCGCGAATATAAGCGGCTTTTTGGCCAACCACCCCATAGAGATATACAACACCTGCGGAATACTTAAAAGCCATGTGCCCGCATATTCCCGCCTGACACAAAACGGAGTTTTTATGAAAACCACCCTGCTTCTTCTGGCCCTTACCCTGGTTTTTCCATGCCAAGGGGTATACGCAAAAACAAATGGGGAAACAACACCCATCACGTATGTCCGTATGTCTTTTGGCGGTTATGAAGCCATAGTCGAAATGTTTGATACCCCCGCCAGCCGCGATTTTATCAGCCTTTTACCTCTTACTCTGGAATTTAGCGATTTTGCAGGGGCAGAAAAAATAGCCAGAAATATGCCGCGCCGGCTGGACACTCAAAATTCTCCCACAGCCGCGGAAATACAGGGAGATTTTACCTATTACGCACCATGGGGAAACCTGGCGGTGTTTTATAAAGGTTTTGGCACAGACGGGCAATTGTACACACTGGGCCGTATACGCACGGGTAAGGAACATCTGGCAACCATGGAGCAAAACTTTCCCTGCACACTGGAATTGTACAGGGAGGAGTAAACCACCCTACCCGCTTTATGCGTTTAAGAAAATGAAGGGAATACAAAAAGCCTGGCTTTGTGTATTCCCTTTGTGTTATGGGCTAAAACCCGAATGGTTTATGCCGTATTACATTTCTTCACTCAAAATCTGGTACGCAGGGGCGCCTTCCGCATTCTTGGGCATACGCACACCAAGCAGAACCGCAACCGTGGGGGTTACGTCCACTTCGCGTATACGGCGCTCTGTACGCTGGCCTTTTTTAATGCCAGGGCCGGCAGCCAGAAATATGGGTGAGGTGGTGGTATCCGCGTACCCTTCCGCTGTAGAAAGGGATTCGCCGTGGTCATAATTATAGTCTTCGTGCACAAAAAAGACTATGTCCGCGCCGCCAGGGCCGCCAAGGCCAAGCAGTATGGCGTCTTTATTATGCAGGGCCAGAGACACAATGCGGTGGCCTGTTTTGGGGTCTTTGAAGTTGTAAAGATCTGTGATGATCTTTTCTTCCATTTCATACTTATCCTTGGGGTCTACAATACCGTGACGGTCACGGCCCTTCAGGTTAATAAATATGCTGTTGCTGCACTGCTGGATGGCTGTGGTTTTTTCCCAGTCAATTTCCGGCAGTTCCTTGCCATTTGCGTCCTTTTTCAGGGTGGTGTAGCCCAGTTTTTTCATTACACCGGCGTTTACACCATAGTTATCCCCAATGTGGTGAGGGCGTTCCTGCGGGCATACAAGGGCGTGGTCGGAGAAAATAAGAATAGTCCAGCCCTTGTCTATGTAGGGCAAGAAGCTGCCAAGATATTCGTCCGTCAGCTTGTAGGTATCTTCCGCCATTTTAAGCACTTCTTTTTCGTCAATTCGTGAGAAATCACGATTTTTCAGGTGCTTCATGTAGCTGTGACCTTCCAGGTCCGGCCCATGGTAGTGGGAGAAAATAACTTCCGCGCCTTCTTCATCCATCAAATAATGCAGGCAGTCTGCCTGCCATTTGGCGGCAATTTTCCACTGCTCGTGGCTGCATTTGGAAATAAAGTCTTTATCCTGACCAGATGCCATGGAAGTGGGAACTGGTGGGCCAAATTTTTCCAAAATTTTCGGGAACAGGCTCTTGGGGTACCACACGGTGTCGTTTTTGTAATCAATACCAGAAGAGAACCAGATTTTTACAAGGCTGCCGTCAGGCGCAATTTCAAGCGCACGGGCATTGCGGTAAATGTGGAAGGTTTTATCAGGCCGTTCCACAGTATCATAAATATACGGCGTAAAAACATCGCGTTCCAGAACTTTAAGGGGTTCTGTATCTGCTTTGCTTTTGTACAAAGCCACACGGTCGTATTCGTCTTTGTCATTTTTGAGAATAAGCGCCGGGCGCTGGACCATGCCATAATAAAAGGTGATAACAAATTCTTTGGCACCTGCCGGGGCTGCTGCCCAGCCTTCCGCGTCTGTAATGGGGGAAAGGGAAAGGCCCATATGGTATTCTGTTAAAATATCCATCTGGCTGGCATCAATAAGTAATTCCGAACGCATATCATGCCTGGCAGGCTGGTAACCATTCACATCCAAACCTTCAAAGTGTTTGGCCAAAACTTCATCAAAATACGGCTTGGGAGAAGTTTTGGTGTAGGGCGCAGCAGCAGGCTTCACTTCGTCCAGATTAAGGGGTGGGTTGCTGGTGGCTGTACCGCTCATCACAAAACCGGCCTTGGTGGTTTTGGTGCTGGCAACGGCAAGTTCGTCACTGTCTACACTGGCGTACATCATGCCCAAAGCACCCGGGCTGGTGCTGTCTATAACGTGCAGATTGGGGGAAGAGCTGGAAGGCGGCCATGCAGCCCCCGGCCAGTGCCACACATAGGTTTGTTTGCCCGCTTCTGCGGTGACATTCCACAGTTGTTCTGCTTTGCAGTATTTGGAATACACGGCGGAAACATTCAGGTCCAACTCGCCGGGGACAGGCAGGTTAAAATCGTACACACCGTGGGTATTGGGATACGCGCCTGTGGCAAGGGTTGTCCACATGGGAGGGGTGATGGTGGGTACACCGCCAAGAAGCTGTAAATCTTCGCGGCAGGAACCAAGTTCCATAAATTTTTTGATATTGGGCAATTTCCCTTCGTCTACCAGTTTACGGGTAAAACGCGGGTCCATACCATCTACACCCAATAGGATAATTTTTTCTGTAAGGCCTTTTGCTCGTAGCATATCCACTCCTGTTTGTTGGAAAAAACAGGCTCCCGGAAAATGGGAGCCTGCAAAAACTAGTGTTACCTAGAACTTAGATTCCTTGCCCAACATACCCCAGAAAGGTAACTTCAGGACAATAAACCATATTGCGATAAACACCACGTTGTAAATAATAAAGGGAATAATAGAACCACCGTACACCTGACCAAACTGCAGCGGCAACAGGATAGGCATAAGGGGCATACTGATACCCATGGAAATAAGGGGCATAAGGCCAACTTCAATAGGCACGGGGCTTTTGAATTCAGGGTCTATCATACGCACAAGTACAAGGCCGGACGTAACAGTACCTGTGGCACAACCAAGAATAACAAGGAAACGTTCCGGGCCATATTCCTTCATCTTGTGGAAGACAAGCCAAAGGGCCGCAATAGAACCAAAGCCAAGCACAAACAGAAGCACAATAAGCAGTACCCACCATTCGCGTACAACGTGGATGGAAATACCGGCAAGAGCGGCAAGAGCCATAAGGTCAATAAGAATGTTTAAAAGACGGGAGTGGCAGCCCTGGTCAAACAAATGCCCAGCGGAGGTGCGGTTCAGGATAGAACGGATAATAAGACCAACAGGCAAACACACAATGGTTGCCAACATACTCCAGAAAATGCCCATGCCTTGCGGGCCAAAAATACCAAGGGCGCGTATAGCCATAACAAGGCCATACGCAAGGCCGTAGGTAAGCAGAATAAGGCACACCTGGAAGGTCATGCTGTCTACGTTGGAAGACATAAAACGTAACTTACCGGCAGGTGGCTCCTGGCCATCTTTGTAAATACCATATTGTTCATCTTCCGGGATTTGGCCTTTTTCGTGCCTGCCAGTTTTGCGCATAACCCAGTTTGCGGCTGGTACACCAAAAATAATAGCGGCAATAAAGCCCATGGCGGCAAACGCAAGGCCAAGGCCACGCATACCAGGGAAACCTGCCTGTTCAAACACCGCGCCAATAGCCATAGCCTGCCCAGGGCCAGCAATAAAGCCTTGGCTGGCAAGAATGGAACCACTTTCCAAAAGGCTGCTGCCTGTCAGTATATTATAACCGGCAATAGTGCCTGTACCTAAAATAATTTGCATACCAGAGGCAATGGCAGATGCACCACCGAGGAAAACCGCGCCTTTAAGGATTTTGGTTGGGGCTTTGCCACCACCAGTGCCAAAACCAGTAAGACCAAAGCAACAAAAAGAAAGATTATACAGGTGGTAAACTAAAAATTCCATATCCGCTGTGGAGGGGCGCATAAAACCAAGCCAATCCAAGGGAACAAAGTTCATAAAAAGAAAGGAAATAATCCCCCCCACCATACAGGCAGGCACAAGGTATTTGCGGCAATAGGGCACCATGCCCCGTACAACAATGCCTACAAGCAGAAACACTGCTATCCACATAAGCGAAACAATAAACCCGAATGGAAATGGGGCCATGCCAAGTTCTTGCATACATTGCTCCTGAAATAAATGATGATACAATTGGACACAAAAGTCCGAATTCCTCAAACCATATACTCAACCCAAGGCATGTCGCATGCGCTTGGGGTACAAAGGAAAAAGCTTTTCAGCTTTTCAGGAAAAAAGCGCTCACAAATCCATCCATTGTTTTTATCAAACAAACCATTCGATTATCGTTTATTTTTAGTATGTTACGAAAAAACATTACAGGCAAACGGGCCGCCAGGCACTCAATACCCCATTCCACCTGTCCTCCCACCTGCAAGCAAACATTGTGCCAAAATAATTTTTATTTATTATCAGTATGTTATAAATTTATTTTTTTATTCTCTTTCCATGGGCTATGCTTTTTTATAAAAATTTTATCATTTCGCGTTACACAAAAATATCACTCACTTTTTTACGGGGTAAAAAACAGGGTTTGAGGTGTCATGCCAGTGTGCTAAAAAGCGCCTTTTGCATAAAAAATTTGCTGATTTTTCAAGGCCCATGGAATTTGCACTCGTATCTTTGACAGACAATAAGAAAAATAGTACAATCTCGGTATCAAAAGGAGATAGTACGATGAAAAATGCCATTGTCGTGATGTTTGACAGCCTGCAGTACAATTATCTGCACTGTTATGGCAATGAATGGATCAAAACCCCTAACTTTGACCGTTTTGCAAGAGAAGGCGTGCTTTTTGAAAACTATTACACAGAGGGTTTGCCCACCATACCCTGCCGGCGGGCCATGCATACCGGGCGCTTTACATTACCGCGCTCCGGCTGGTCCCCTCTTACTATGGAAGATACAACCATCGCAGACCTCTGCTGGGGCCGCCCCATTGATACAGCCCTGATTTACGACTGCCCCATGTATCGCCAGCCAAAATTCGGCTATACGCGCGGTTTTGATAAGGTCTGGTTCTCCCACGGGCATGAATCTGACACAGAATTTTACCAAAACGACCCTTTATACCATTTTGACATCAAAGACTTTTATGTAGAACACGCGGTTGATCAGGCCAAAAAGCACCCTGATAAAGTGTTTTTCTCCATGGAAGAGCTGGAATGTTATCTGAAACAAATGCAGTACTGGGAAGATGACAATGGCCACTGGGTTGCCAAAACCATGAAAGAAGCGGTGAAGTATCTGGAACAGACAGATCGCAACAAATCCTTCTTTTTATGGATAGACTCTTTTGACCCGCACGAACCCTGGTGCCCGCCTTCCACCTATATGGACTTCCCCTGCCCGTATGACCCCAACTGGAAAGGCCCGGAAGATATTCTGCCTGTGCTTGGCCTTGTAGACGGTGTATATAACGAGCCGGAACTTGCCCACATCCGCGCGCTGTATGCAGAAACCGTTGCCATGTGCGACAAATGGTTTGGTTATCTTATGGACGCTGTCCGCCGCCTTGGGCTGGAAGAAAACACCCTGATGATCCAGGTTTCTGACCACGGCGAACCTATGGGGAATGACGAACACGGCCACGGCCTTATGCGTAAGGTTCGCCCCTGGCCGTATGAAGAACTGGTCCACGCCCCCTTTATGATGCGCGGCCCGGGTTTGCCTGCCGGTAAACGTGTAAAAGCCTTTATCCAGTCCTGTGACGTAGCCCCCACTGTGTGCGACTGGCTGGGCATAGGCGTTCACCCTGATATGGAAGGCAAAAGCCTGCTCCCCCTTGCCAGGGGAGAAGTGGAGAATGTGCGCGACTTTGCCATAGCCGGGTATTACCGCTATTCCGCGTCTATTATAACCCATGACTGGAGCTACATCCACTGGATGAAAAACGATGATAATACCGTGGGCTATGTGGCAGACTTTTTCCATTCAGAAATTGATAAAGCCGCAAAAGGTTTAGCCACAGACACAAAACCTGCCTCTTCAGACCCCCTGAACGAAGCCTTTAACAAGTATAAAGCAGAAGCCACACTGGACGGGGAAGACCAATGGACTTGCTCCCCCGGGGCAGTGGCGGATGTGCCTGCAAGCGATGAATTGTATGACCGCAAAAAAGATCCCCTGCAATTAAACAATGTTATC
>CAZJOG010000087.1:0-9737 GCA_964547565.1 uncultured Desulfovibrionaceae bacterium | reverse complement strand
AAAGCCGCGCCTATTCCCTCTGCCGGCAGGTTGCTGACTTTGTCAACAACCTGTGTAAAACAAAAAGCGGGTAGCATGCTACCCTCTTTTTGTTTTACCTTTTAGGGAAAAAAGAATAAAAAGATGGCTGTGAGGTTGTATGACACTTTCGTTTATTATCCCTGTTTATGGGCAGTGGCCGCTTTTAAAGGCCTGTTTGATTTCCATTTCTGCTGCTATGCCTGCGGCTGGTATGGAATATGAAGTGCTGCTTGTGGATAATGCCGCCTGGCAAGCAGGTGATGCGGTGCATACACACGCGCCAGCTTTAGGGCAGGCGCTTTTTGGGGGGAATTTCCACTATTTCCCCCAGCCGGTGAACCTGAATTTTGCGGGGGCCTGTAATTTAGGCTGCCGGGAGGCAAAAGGTAAATACCTGTGTTTTCTTAATTCTGACACTGTGTTGTCACCCGGCTGTATGGGGCCTCTTGTGGAAACACTAGCAGAAAACCCCGCTTTTTTTGCTGTTGGCCCTTTACTTGTGTACCCTCCAAACCCGGCAGACCTCACCGGTGTAGAGCGTGTGCAGCACCTTGGTATTACCCTTGGGCCAGACAGAAAGGTGGCGCACTTGTACGAAAATTTCCCAACCACACACCCCCTGGTGCAAAAAACACGGCTTTTGCAGGCTATAACAGCCGCCGTGTTTGTATGCGAAAAAACACGCTTTGAGGCTTTGGGTGTTTTTTGCGAAGATTTTAAAAATGGTTTTGAAGACCTTGATATATGTAAAGCCGCAGGACAGCGTGGCTGGCAGGTTGGGGTAGTACCCGGGGTAAAAGTTACCCACTATTGCGGGCAAAGCACGGGCAGAGGCACACACGATGCACACAATGCGGACGTTCTGGCAAAACGTGGCGCATTGGATTTTTTCCACCCAGATTTCCATACGCTTCTTGCGGAAGATGGGTACAGCCTTACCCTTACCCCTTGGCTTAACTGGCAGGTGGTACCGGATATGCGTAAAACCGCCCGTTTAACCCGCACGGCCCGTCAGGCAAGCGCCCGTGAGATAGAAAATATACTGCTGGAAGAACCTTACTGGCTGGATGGCTGGCAGCTTTGTATAGAAAAAACGGTGTTGGAAGGCCGTTTGGATTATGCGCTTTTTCTGGCCCAGCTTTCCCTGAGCTTTGACGAAGGCCCCATGCCTCTTTCTGCTCTTTTGGATACAGCCAGAAAAGCGGGGGATAGCCGTATGGAAAAACAGGCACTGGAAGCCTTAATCCGCTATCAATCCCCACTGGAAAACCGTCTGGCGGATCTGCGTGCCATACGGGCGTTTATCCGCGCCTCGCTTCCGTCTCTTGTGCCGCAGGTGGACGCTACACTGGACATTTTGCCCGTTTTCCACCAAAAAGTTTATCTTCCCTTTTGGGAGAACATACGTTAAAACAAAGCAGCACCGTGGGGAATCCCCCAATGGAATATGAGATTGGAAAGGATGGGATTATGCATTTAAATAAACGTGTACTGGTGACAGGCGGTTCTGGTTTTTTGGGTTCTCACCTGTGTGAGCGCCTTTTGGCCGCGGGGCATGAAGTGCTGTGTGTGGATAACTTTTTTTCCTGCGACCGCCGTAATGTTACCCATTTACTGGAAAATAAAAATTTTGAACTTCTCCGGCATGATGTCACCTTCCCTTTGTTTGTGGAAGTAGATGAAATTTATAATCTTGCATGCCCTGCTTCTCCTATCCATTACCAGCATGACGCTGTGCAGACCATAAAAACCTGCGTGCATGGGGCTATTAACATGCTTGGCCTTGCAAAGCGCCTGAAAGCCCCCATATTCCAGGCTTCTACCTCGGAAGTGTATGGCGACCCGGAAGTTCACCCCCAAACAGAAGACTACTGGGGCCATGTTAATCCTATTGGTTTGCGCTCCTGCTACGATGAAGGGAAACGCTGTGCGGAATCCCTCTTTTTTGCCTACCACCGTCAGGGTGGTGTAGGGATTAAGGTGGGCCGCCTGTTTAATACCTATGGCCCGCGTATGCACCCCAATGACGGCAGGGTAGTTTCCAACTTTATTATGCAGGCTTTGCAAAACCAGCCTATCACCGTGTATGGCAAGGGTGAGCAGACCCGTTCTTTTTGTTATGTGGATGATCTGGTGGAGTGTATGGTGCGTTTTATGGCAGCGCCTGCTGGTGTCACGGGCCCTTTGAATATGGGGAACCCCGGGGAATTTACCATACTGGAACTGGCAGAACTGGTGATAGAGTTGACAAACAGCAAGTCTGAAATCCGCCATGATCCCCTCCCGCAGGATGACCCACGCCAGCGTAAGCCGGATATCACCCGCACGCGCGATGCCCTTGGCTGGGAACCCAAAACCAGCCTCCGGGAAGGCCTTGTTCCTACTATTGCGTATTTTGACAGCCTGTTAAAAGGAACCCTTCGCTGATGCTTTCCCGGCAGGATGTTCTGGCAGGCGAGGCTGAACTTTGTGCAGATTTGGCCACATTGTTTTCTTTTGAAAGCCATGCGCTCTATTTCCCGCCCGGCAGGGAAGTGGATGGTGTAGCCTGGGTAGAAGAGGAAAAAACCCTGCTTCTCCCCCTGTGGCTTCCTGTAGAAAGAGAAAACGGCCTGCACGATGAACTTTTGCTTGGGGTTTTGCTTTTGCGTGGGGTAACAGAGGATATACAGCCTTTTTTGCCTGTGTTGCCTGTTTTTGTGCGGCAGAGTCTGGAAAAGCTTGTGCTGAAAAAACAGCTTGAACGTGATGTTCTCACAGGGCTTGGCACAAAAGAAACCTTCCTTCACCGTACAGCGCGTGTTATAGCCGGTATGCGGCAGGCGCAGGCAACCCCCGCCGGAGTGGCGGATGCCGGGGAAAATACGGATGTTGCCCATTCTCTTGCTATTGTTATACTTTGCGTGCAGGGCCTGTATGGGGCTGGTTCGCTGGGTGTGTGGGCGCGGCTTTTTGGCCATGCGTTTGTGCGTGACGTGGAAGCAGAACTGGGCAGGGCTATAGGGGCCATTTTTGCCGATTCTTCCGATATATTCCCCGCATTTTTGGGAGAAGGCCATTTTGCGCTTCTTCTCCCTGGTGCAGGACAAAAAGAAGCGGAAGATGCGGCGTATACATTGTTTGGTGTATGCCAGCAGGTGCAGCCTAAACTGGGTATTGCCGGGCAGTGTGGTTTAGGCTATGCCCTTTTCCCGCAGGATTGGGACGGCCGCCTGCCTTTTGCCACATGGCGCAAAATCCACGCGCAGAGTGGGCATACCCGGCAGGGCGGGCAGGATTCTTTTCCCGAAAAAACGCGCTTTCTGCAACCTTCTTTGCTTGCTTCCTTTTTGCCGGAAATGCATCCAAATGCCCATTCTGCTTCAGGACCAAATGAACGGGCAGAAGGACAAAGCGGTGAATGGACGAGCGAATGGACGAGCGAATGGGATGACGCGCGTGAAGACGCGCTTGCCCTCTTTTCCTTTGCCCTTCTCACAGCCCGCAAATGCGCAGAACGGTCACTTTTTTCCGCAGGCCAAAGCCTTCACTCGCCCCTTGTGCTTGCTTTTTCCCGCCTGCTCAGCCATGGTGGCACAGTGACGGAAGTACGGGACAATGGCCACGATACTTCCCTGCGCCTTAATCTGGGACGTGATGCCGGGGTGCGCGCTGGCATGGTGTTTTGTGTAAAAAGTGCGGAAAACCTGTCTGTTGCAGAAATTTGTGTGCGCCATGTGGAAGAAACTATGGCCCATGCCACACTTATGGGCTTGTATCATCCTATGCGGCTGCCGTATGTGGGAGAACGTGTGGTGTTTTCCCGTTTACTGGGTGAAGAAGACGCATTTTTACCACGGCAGGAAGGTTTGCTTTCTGTCGCGGCTCTCAGGGAACGTCTGGCGCAGGAAAAAGGCCCCTTTGTGCTGGCTTTGGCCAGACTTGAGGAAATGCCCGTATCGGATATGCCTGTTTTACAGGCTGCGCAGGGCGTAGTGGGCGCATCTGGTTTGCCGAATATGCTCAATATACAAGGTACGCCGGATATACAGGGCGGGCCGCAAAACACCTTTGCGCCTGTGCAGGCACTGTGGGATACCGTGTTGGCTATGCAACCGCAAACCCTTGGGGCTGTGTATAATCAGGATCACCTTTTGCTTTTGCACAGCGCTGGGCCAGATACACCTGGTATGGAATTTGCGCAAAAGCTCCAGCGTATGTACGCTGGTTTATCAGACGGGGGGAGTGCCCATTTTCACCTGGCTGGAACAGGGCTTTTTGTGTTCCCTTATTTGGATTATACCACGGCCGATGCTCTGGATAACGCGCAAAAAGCCTTGGAATACGCGCTGTTATTACCAGCACCCCATGTGGGGCTTTTTGATACGCTGGCTATTAATATAAGCGCGGATAAGCGTTTTTCCCAGGGGGATACACTGGGGGCTATGGCAGAATACCGCCGCGCTATTCTGGCGGATACTTCCAATACGCTTGCATGGAATTCTCTGGGTGTCTGTCTGGCACGTCTTGGCCGTTACGCGGAAGCTCTGGAAGCTTTGGAAAAAGCGGCGCAGGCAGATTTGGCATCCCAACAGGGAAATATGCCACCTGATGCCTCTGTGCATTATAATCTGGGCACAACAGCCTTGAGTCTTGGGGACAAAACAAAAGCGCGCGATGCGTTCCAAAATTGTATAAAACTGGAAAACACCCATATTTTTGCCTATTTACGTTTAGGCCAGTTGGAAGAGGAAGAAAACGACAGGGAAAAAGCCCGCAACTGGTATGAAGCAGCGCTTGCCCAGGCACCTTTTGGCCCGCATTACCGTGTGTTCCGTGCTCTTGCGCGCCTTGAAATGGCGGCAGAAAATCCTGTAAAAGCAAGGGAATATTTGCATAAAGCTTTGGCAGAAAACCCACAGGATGCGCAAAGTCTGGCGCTTATGGCCCAGTTGTATCTGGAAAGCGGGGAGGATGTTTCTCTTGCGGAATCGCTTGCGCGCCAGAGCGTTGCCCTTATGCCGTCAGAAAACCCTGCCTGGGCCATTTTGCAAAAATGTCTTGTGCTGGGAAGCAAGTTGCCTTAAATTTTCTTTATGCCCACCCAGAGGAATAGTATGGAAGAGAAAAATACGACAAAAATTCTTGTGTTAGGTGCTACAGGGTATGTTGGGGGTCGCCTTGTCCCTCTTTTACTTTCGCGCGGGTATACAGTGCGTGTACTTGCCCGTGATACACGCAAAGTAAAATCCCGTGCATGGGCAGACCATGCTAATCTGGAAATCTTCCAGGGGAATGTACACGATAAAGAATCTATAGAAAAAGCTCTGGAAGGTGTTTCCATTGTGTATTATCTTGTGCATTCCATGGTGGATACACATGATTTTAGCCAGGCAGACCGTGACGCCGCATACACAGTGGCGCTTGCGCTTAAAAACAGCGGTGCGCAGCGTGTGATTTATCTTTCTGGTATTGAACCGGAAGATCCCCTCATTAGCCAGCACCTTAAATCCCGGGCAGAAGTAGGGCGCATTTTGGAATTGGCAGGTGTACCCATGACCATTTTGCGGGCTTCGCAAATTTTGGGTGTGGGCAGTGCCTCTTTTGAAATGGTGCGTTATCTGGTAGACCGCCTGCCTTTTATGCTGGCCCCGCGTTGGATTAATACAAAAACCCAGCCTATTTCTATGAGTAATGTGCTGGAATATCTGGCAGGTGTTTTGGAACACCCGGAAACAGCCAGTCAGACATATGATATTGGCGGCCCCAGTATTGTCAGTTACCGCGAGCTTATGGACGCGTATGCGGACGCAGCCGGTTTGCCACACCGTAAAATGCTGCTTGTGCCTGGTTTTCCGCTTGGGATGTATTCGTATCTTGTGGGTCTTGCAACACCTGTTCCGCCTTCCCTTGCGCGTGCGCTTGTAGAAGGTTTGCGTAATGAAGTTATTTGTAAAGATACCCGTATACGCAAAATTATCCCGCAGGATCTGCTCACTGTGCCCCAGGCTATGGCCCGCGCCGTAGGGCGTGTGCGGCGTAATGATGTGGATACCTCCTGGTCGGATGCTGGTTTGCCCATTGTGCCAGAATGGGTGGTGGCCGGTGACCCCGCATACGCGGGCGGTTCCCTCCATACAGACGCTTTTTCCATGCGCCTTTTGGCAAAACCGGAAGATTTGTGGGACGCTATTATCCGCATTGGCGGGGAGCATGGCTGGTACAGCAATAATCTGTTATGGAAAACCCGTGGCCTTATGGACAGAGCCATGGGTGGCCCGGGTACCCAGCGCGGCAGGCGCCACTCGGATGAGCTGAATATAGGCGATGGCCTGGATTTTTGGCGTGTGCTGGATATACAAAAAAATCACCGTCTTTTGCTTATTACAGAAATGCGTATGCCGGGTGAAGGTTTGCTGGATATTTCTTTATGCCCTGTTACCCAGCAGGAAACAGACCTGACCATCAGCCTGTATTTCCGCCCGCGTGGCGCAAGCGGCCTTGCATACTGGTACGCGGTGCTGCCTTTCCATTATATCGCGTTTACAAGTATGCTCAAGGCTATAGCCGCGGAAGTGGAAAAACCCATTATCCTCAAACCCCATAAAGTGACCGCGCTTTCTTTGTCGCGGGCGTTTTCCGATACCCCCCCTGACCCTCTGGAAGAATTGCAGGCCCAAACCTGCGATGCACAAAAAAACACGGATACGCCAGAAAAATAAAGAGAAAAATAAAGGGAAAACCCGTGGCAACACCATCCTCTGCCTCTCCCGTGCAGGCAAACACACAGCCGCGCATTCTTTTGCATGGGTGCTGTGGGCCATGCTCGCTTGCCCCTGTTCGTGCTTTGCGTGCAGAGGGGTATGCGGTGACGGCTTTTTTCTTTAATCCCAATATCCACCCGGAAGACGAATACAACAGGCGCAGACAAACTATGGCAGAGGCGGCGGAAAAAATGGATTTGCCGCTTTTGTGTGTAGGAGGGCCCGTACCTTTTGAGGTTTGGCAAAATACCCTGCACGGTGAGCGGGAATTAGGCAAACGCTGCCGTTTTTGCTACAGAGGCCGCCTTTATAAAACCGCTTTGCTTGCCGCGCAGATGGGTTTTGACTTTTTTTCCACTAGTCTTTTGTATTCCCGTTACCAAAATCACACGGCCTTGCAGGAAATGGGAACTCTTGCCGCAGAATTTGCCGGTAAGCCTGCGGATTTTTTTCTTTATCAGGATTTTAGAACCATGTGGAATGAAGGTATACATCTTTCCAAAACCATGGGTTTATACAGGCAAAAATATTGTGCGTGTTTACTAAGCCAGCAAAAACAATAAGAAAGTTTGTGGAATAAAAGACATTGGCAAAAGGCAAATACAACAAAAACTGTTTAAACGCCCCTCCAGCGGGTTTTACGTTCCTCTAAATCTAACACAATGCCCAGTTTTTTCATCCTGCTGCGTAAGGTGCTGGGGTGTATTTGCAAAAGCTTTGCCGCGCCGTATTCCCCGTGTATGCGGCCTTTACACTGTTGCAGGGCATCTTCAATCTGTTTTTTTTGCGCCTGTACCGTAATATCCACAGGTTGGACAGGCAGGGCTTCCTTCACAGGCAAATCCATGTGCAGGGAACTTTTGCCGGCAGAAAACAAAACACAGCGCTCTATATGGTGTTTGAGTTCCCGCACATTCCCGGGCCAGTCGTATCTGTAAAGATACAGCAAAACTTCCTGCGTAAGAGGCGGGACATTTTGCAAATCCAGTTTTTGGATAGCTTCATCGTAAAAATACCGGGCAAGTGTGGCAATGTCTTCCTTACGTTGGCGTAATGGGGGCACATGCAGGGGGAAGGCGTTAATACGGAACCATAAATCCTGCCGAAATTGCCCCTGTTGTACTTTTTTTTCAAGATTCTGGCAGGTGGCAAAAAGAAGGCGTACATGCACAGGTATACTTTCTGTACCACCAACACGCCGTATTTCATTATTTTCCAGCACACGCAGAAGTTTTGCCTGGGAACTGGCGGAAAGTTCCCCTATTTCGTCCAAAAACAAAGTCCCGCCACTGGCTTGCTCAAAATACCCCAGATGGGTACTGCTGGCAGACGTAAACGCGCCTTTTTCATGGCCAAAAAGTTCGCTTTCTAAAAGGCTTTCTGTAATAGCGGCGCAGTTAATGCGTAAAAAAGGGGCATCGCGTAATGCGGAAAAATACTGGATGGAATCTGCCACCAGTTCTTTCCCTACCCCTGTTTCGCCCTGGATAAGAACAGGCACAGGGCGCCGGGCCAAGATTATAATGTCATCCAGTACGGATTTAAGACCCCGGCATAAAGCAAGTAAGCTGGATGAAGATGCAATCTTTTGGTTTTGTTGCTGTTTAAATTGGGTTTGCTCCCTGTTATACAGCATAATTTCATCAGAAAAAGACTTAATAACATCCCGGAATTTTTCCAGAAAATGCTTATGCTCTTCTGTAAAATGGTCTACCTGTGTAGATTGCAGCACAAATGCCACATTAATTTCGCCTTTAACATATTCATCGGATGTTATAAGAAAAGAATGCATGTTGGGTAAAAAAAATGTACGGCGTGTTTCCGGCATACTGATAAAAACATTATTTTCAATAGACACTTCATTTGGCGGATACAAAGAAACACTAAAACGTATGCCGTGTAAAACTGTATGCAGATGGTTTGTGATAACTTCATTATCCCGCACCACCATAATAGGCACAAGAATATCTTCTCTGAAATTTACAATGGCGTAAAGCAGCTGGTCAAAAGGGATATAGTCGGAAAGAAAGTGGGTAAGCAACAGCACGTTTTTTTCCAGATTATTTTCCGCAAGCAGTTTTTCTATAAATCGTGCGTATACTTCTTCCATACAAAACCTCAGGTAGAGCAGAAAAAATGCTCTGTATTTTTGCGAAAATATCACCATATTTTTGCGAAATCAAGGTTTTTTACGCAAGGAGAAATAAAAATATCAATAAAAATAAATGGATTAGATTGGCATATAATTTGCTTTTGTTAAGAAAAAAGGAGACTCCCATGCGTAATGCTATTGTTTTAATGTTTGACAGCCTGCAGTACAACTATCTTGGCTGCTACGGGAATACCTGGATCCAAACCCCCAACATGGACCGTCTGGCGCGCGAAGGTGTGCTTTTTGAAAACTGTTATATTGAAGGCTTACCCACCATACCCTGCCGCCGGGCTATGCACACAGGCCGTTTTACGTTGCCTGTGAATGGCTGGAGCCCGCTCACCATGGAAGATACCACCATAGCGGATCTTTGCTGGGGCCGCCCCATTGACACAGCGCTTATTTTTGATGCTGCCCCCTACCGTATGCCAAAATTTGGGTATACCCGCGGTTTTGACAAAGTATGGTTTACCCATGGCCATGAAGGGGATGACTCTTTTTACGAAGACGACCAGCTCTATCACCTGCGTGTGGATGATTATCTGGACGAAGAAACCAAAAATGCCTTTGCCGAACGTATGGGTGAGCATTTCCGCGAAAATATTGATATTGAATTGGAAAACTACCTGAAACAGCGCCAGTATGGTGGCGGGGATGAGGAAAACCGGTATGTTGCCAAAACTATCCGCAAAGCTATTGAATACCTGGAGCAGGTGGATAAAAACAAACAGTTTTATTTGTGGGTAGATTCTTTTGACCCGCACGAACCGTGGGATCCTCCGTCCATATACCGTGGTGAAGACTGCATGTATGACCCAGGC
>CAZJOG010000086.1:0-9744 GCA_964547565.1 uncultured Desulfovibrionaceae bacterium | reverse complement strand
AGCTGTCGGGATGTGGCTCAGTCTGGTAGAGTACAGCGTTCGGGACGCTGGGGCCGAAGGTTCGAATCCTTTCATCCCGACCATTTTTTATGGCAGGTATTCCCTGCCTTTCTTTTTTTAATCCCTTTTAATTATTATGGCTGGGCTAACGCGGCGCGGCATACGCAATATTATGGACAGTAAGAATACCCAAAAGCCGCACCCAGGATTTTGCCAAAAGCTCGCGGCAATGGCTTTTGTTCGGGCCTTCCGGGCTTTCTTCCCCCAAAATATCCGTGCAGTGTATGCTGCCCCAGCGTTCAACAGAAACTTCTGTAAACCAGTCCACAAATTCTTCCAGCACAATTTTTGCGCCTGGCAGGGCTGTGTCGTCGTCTGCAGTCTGACGGCCAATAAGATACGCCAGCACACAGCACCCGCCTGTAAGAATACCACAGGCATCACCGGATTGCCCAATGCCGTGGCAAAGGCCGGAAAGAGAACGAACAAGATCATCGTTATCTTTGCCCTGTGCCTTAAGAATTAAAAGCGCCAGTATCTGGCTGCAACAATAGCCTTTTTCTGATAACGTGAATATAGCATGTTCGAGTGGTTCCATACTTTGCCCCATAAAAAGATTTTTTCCAACAATAAACGGGAAGTTTGCGGAGAGCAAGAAAGAATTGAAGACTTTATATCTATTTATCTGTCTTTGTTTGCTTTTATTAAATAGCCACTCTGTCGAAAAACTGACAAGGTAAAAAATACCGCCCCAAAACCTGTTATTTTACGGCCTACCTTATTTGCGGGGAAACACAACATGCCAAAAGCGCCATCTTTCAGGCAGACATTGCCGTTTTTTAGAGAGTTGTATTATACCAGTTATAGAATTTACAAAGAAAAATATATTTTGGCACACTTTGTGCTTCTGGTGGGGAAGGCGGCAGAATTCTCTCCGCATGAATCACGTGGAGGCACAGCGGCATTATGGAACGAGATATAGTACTACGCGCGGCAGAAAACCTTGCCACAGAAGATAAGGATATTCTTTCTCTGCTGGAGCAGACAACAGGGCACAGCGGCGCGATTGTAGCGTATGATATGCGCTTGCGGCACGGCCTTGTGGATGCGCTGGAAAACCTGGGCAAAGGCACACGCCTTTTGCTTATGGTGCTTAAAGACCAGGAATGTTTATTAAGCCCCCAAACCCGCGCTGTATACCAGCAGGCGCTTGGGCAAATTTCCGCCGCGGCCACCCAGGGCACAGAATGGGTGCTGCACTCCCAGGCATTTGACAGTGAAATAACCCTGGCTATTGAGGACGATTTTTCCTCTTTTATGCAATAAAACGGGGTATCGTGCGGGTTACCCCCACGGGACTAACCAATTACTTTATTTTCTGCCAGTCTCCACACGCCAAGCACGTCGGCGTCTGTGTAGGCTTGCACAAGAGCATCCGGCACCAGTGCGCGGATGCTCTGCCCATTTAAGGCCAGTTGCCGCACGCGAGTGGAGCTTATGTCCAGCCGTGGCATATCCACAAATGTGACTGTAGTAGGTGTGAAGGGTGCAGAGTCAGGGCCCGCAACCGTGGTAGCCGTTTGCTTAAACACCAGTTGCGGCAAAGCCCTGCCATCCGCCCCTTTGGTATATGTACCCTTCATACCCGGCCAGTATTCTTTACACACACGTCTGAAACGGCCAGAGCCTCCCCCCCGCGCAACCACCACAAGGTGCGCCTTTTCCCACAAATTCAGCCCATTATACCAGGAACGTAAGGTGGCAAAATCTTCCAGACCCAGCAAAAACCAGGGTTTGTTGCCATTATGGCGCTTGCTCCATTCTTCCAGCGAAAGGTAGGTGTAGGAAGGCCCTTCCATCTCCCCTTCCAGCATATTCAGCCCCAAAAGAGGCTCACCCTCTATAGCCTGACGGATAAACCCCGCCCGTACATCAAACGGCAATATCCCGCGTGCCGCCTTATGGGGCGGCACTTTACACGGCGTCAAAAACACCTTTTCCAGGCCAAGCGCTTCTGCCGCCTCCAGGGCATGGCGCAAGTGCCCATTGTGGACGGGGTTAAATGTGCCGCCCAGTATCCCTATTTTTTCCATATGTTACCTCGGGATATATGCCCCCGCAATAATGCCAAGAACTTGTTTGCAAAATAGTATGGCATATCAGGCCCCGTGTAAAGCCAGCCTTGTTTTAGCCTACACACAGCTTGACAAACAGGTACTTTTTCTTTAATAATAAGAGGCATTTTTTGAATGTTAAAGGAGCGGTAGAATTGGCAAAAAAACATACCTTGCAGCAGTGGAGTGTTGAAGACTCCGCCGAGCTTTACGGCATCCGCAACTGGGGTGCAGGCTATTTTGATGTTTCCCCAAAAGGCGAGGTTGTTATCCGCCCTTTTGGGCATGAAGGCGGCCCCGAAGTCAGCGTTTACGAGATTATCCAGGAAATAAAAGACCGCGGCTATGATATGCCGGTTCTTCTGCGTATTGAAAATATTCTGGATTCCCAAATTTCCCTTCTGCACCAGACATTCCGCAAAGCCATAAGTGACCTTGGATACAAAGGCGCTTACAGAGGTGTGTTTCCCATTAAAGTAAACCAGCAACAGCAGGTGGTGGAAAAAATTGCCCAGTATGGGGAAGCCTACCACCACGGTATGGAAGTGGGTTCCAAAGCAGAACTTATTGCCGCCGTTGCCCAATTACGCAGCCGTCAGGCCTGCCTTATCTGCAATGGTTACAAGGATGAAGAATTTATAGACCTTGGCCTGCGCGCAGTAAGCATGGGCTTTAACTGCTTTTTTGTTATTGAAATGCCCGGCGAATTAGAAATGATTTTAGAGCGCTCCGCCAAACTTAAAGTTTCTCCCTTGCTTGGTGTGCGTGTTAAGCTTTCCACCAAGGCCAGTGGTCACTGGTCGGAATCCGGCGGGGAGCGCTCCAGCTTTGGCCTTACGTCCGCCCAGATTGTCGACGTTGTTGACACCCTGCGAGACCGAGACATGCTGGACTGCCTTAAACTTATGCACTACCACCTTGGCTCCCAGGTTCCCAATATACGCGATATCCGCGCCGCGGTTATGGAAGCCGCCCGCATTTACACCGGCCTTGTACAGGAAGGCGCCACTATGGGCTACCTTGACCTTGGCGGTGGCCTCGCCGTTGACTACGACGGCTCCCACACCAATTACGTCAGCTCCCGTAACTACTCCCTCAACGAATACTGCACAGACGTCATAGAAGCGGTTATGACTATCCTGGACGAGCAAAATATAGCCCACCCCCACATTGTCACGGAATCCGGCCGCGCCACAGTTGCCTATTATTCTATCCTGCTCTTTAATATTCTGGACGTCAGCACTATAGAAATTGGCGCCCTGCCCGACGAATTGCCGGAAAATACCCCCGAAGCCGTGCGTAACCTGCGCGAAGCTTTCCAGAATATCTCCCTGCGTAATCTCCAGGAATCCTACAACGACGCTGTCTACTACTACGATGAAATGCGCCAGCTTTTTATCACAGGCCGCGTCACCCTGCGTGAACGTACCCTTGCAGAACGCTTTTTCTGGGCTATTATCCGCCAAATCTCCACAGAAAAAACCAAACTCAAACAAGTACCCAAAGACTTACAGGAAATTGAAGCCACACTTGCAGATATTTATTACTGCAATTTCAGTGTGTTCCAATCCCTTCCGGACTCTTGGGCTATTGACCAGGTTTTCCCCATTATGCCCGTGCATCGCCTGCAGGAATTCCCGGACAGACAGGGTATACTCTCGGATATGACCTGCGATTCAGACGGCCGCATCGACCACTTTATTGCCCCCCAAGGCATGAAGTCTACCCTTGACCTCCACCCGCTCAAAGACGGCAAAGAATACTATCTGGGCGTCTTTCTTGTAGGCGCGTATCAGGAAACTCTGGGCGATTTGCACAACCTGCTGGGCGATACAAACGTGGTCTCCGTCCGTATTAATGAAGACGGAACATACGAGTTTGTCCGCGAAATCCGGGGCGACTCTGTCTCCGATATCCTCGCCTATGTGGAATACGACCCGCGCCGTATTATTGAAGATATCCGTATGGCGGCAGAACGCGCAGTACGCGAAAAACGCCTCACACCCGCACAGCGTTACAAAGTTATGCAGGCCTTTGAAGACGGCCTGCGTGGCTATACATACTTTGAAAGGTAAGGGGGAGAGTTGGGGGAAGGGGAAACCTTTTTCTTGAAAGAAAAAGGTTTCCCCTTCCCCCAAACCCCCTTCCCTTTCCAAAAAAAACTTTTAATTGTGACTGTTAAGTGGGTTACTTGAAGATATATTTCTTCCAAAAGTTCCATTATACCCATGCCGGCAGTTAACATTGTTTCCCTCAACCCCAAGGAGCAGTGTATGGGTAAAGTTCTTATTATCGGCGCAGGGGGTGTTTCCTCTGTTGTTGTGCATAAATGCGCGCAGGCACCTGACGTTTTTGAAGAAATAACACTGGCCAGCCGCACGGAAAATAAGTGCAAAGCCATTGCCAAAAGTGTAAAAGAACGTCTTGGACGGGATATTAAAACCGCGCAGGTAGACGCGGACAATGTGCCGGAGCTTGTGGCCCTTATCAAAAAAGTGCAGCCAGACCTTGTTATGAATATCGCCCTGCCCTACCAAGACTTGCATATTATGGATGCCTGTCTGGAAGCCGGCGTGGATTATCTGGATACCGCCAATTACGAACCTCTGGACGAAGCTAAGTTTGAATATAAATGGCAGTGGGCGTATCAGGAAAAATTCCGCCAAAAAGGCCTTATGGCCCTTCTGGGCAGCGGCTTTGACCCAGGCGTTACCAATGTTTTTGCCGCGTATGGTATGAAGCACCTGCTGGATGAAGTGCATGTGCTGGATATTATTGACGCCAATGCCGGCGACCATGGCCTGCCCTTTGCCACAAACTTTAACCCGGAAATAAACCTCAGGGAAGTTACCTCCCGCGGGCGCTACTGGGAACGTGGCGAATGGGTGGAAACAGATCCCCTTGCATGGAAAATGGTGTTTGACTTCCCGGAAGGTATTGGCAAAAAAAATTGCTACCTTATGTACCATGAAGAACTGGAATCTCTGGTGCAAAACCTTAAGGGCCTCAAACGCGCCCGTTTTTGGATGACTTTTTCCGATAATTATTTGAATCATCTTAAAGTCTTTGAAAACGTGGGCCTTATTGGCATCGACCCTGTGGAATTCCAAGGCCAAAATATCGTACCTATCCAGTTTCTTGCCAAACTGCTGCCAGACCCCGCCTCCCTTGGCCCACGCACAAAAGGCAAAACCTGCATTGGCTGCCTTATGCAGGGTGTAAAAAATGGCAAACCCAAAACCTTTTATATATATAATATCTGCGACCATGAAGCCTGCTACAAAGAAGTAGGTTCTCAGGCCATTTCTTACACCACAGGCGTGCCTGCCATGGTGGGCGCTATGATGATGCTGACAAAAAAATGGCATGAAAAAGGCGTCTGGAATATGGAACAAATGAACCCTGACCCATTTTTGGAAGCTTTAGCCACATTTGGCTTGCCCTGGGTTGTAAAAGAAGTGTAGTGCGGGGGCAAAGCCGCACCTGTTCCCTCTGCCGGTTGGTTGCTGACTCTGTCCGTAACCAACTGGGCATTTGCCCCTCTATTCTCCAGACTTGACTTTTCTTTAAAAGAAGCTTTCACTGCGTACATGGCTTTTTATGCGATTTTACTTTTGGGGGCAATTGGGCTTTTTTTAGGCCATGCCAACCCTTTTTTACACATACCTTTGCTGGTTTTGTGTTATCCCTTTGTGTTGTGCTTTCTGGCTATGCGTGCCAAACGCCCCTTTTTCCACGGCATGTGGATGGGTTGCCTTGGAAGTGCAGCGGCCCTGTACTGGGTTGCCTTACCTGTGCATAATTTTGGCGGTTTACCATGGGTTCTGGCAATACCGTGCGCCATTATTCTGGGCATGTATATGGGCCTGTGGGGCGGTGTATTTGCTTCCCTGCTTTGCCGGTTTAAAACCCTTCCCCCTGCGCTTTTGTGTTTAACAGCCGGTCTTTTGTGGTATACGCTGGAATGGATACGGGGCTGGCTTTTTACAGGTTTCCCGTGGCTTTCTTTATCCAGTGCCTTTGCCCCCTGGCCGGAATTTGTGCAGGGCGCCAGTGTACTTGGCATGTATGGTTTATCCGGGCTTTACGCCGGCTTAGCGTGCCTTTTTGCGCTGGCACTGGCCACAAAAACCAAAAAACCCTTCTGGATGGCCATTATTGGCCTTTCTCTTTTATTTGCGGCAGGTTATGACAGAGTAGCCGGCATACCCACATTCCCACAGGTTGCGGCTATGCCTGAAGAACCTGTTTTACCCACAGAACTCACACCTTCACCCTATAAAATGGGGGCACTAAGCCAAAACATGGGCATACCCGCGCAGGGCAAAGACAATATCCCGCAAGATGCCTTTTCTTTTGTCCTGATACAGGGCAATATAGCGCAAAATATCAAGTGGGAAGCCCAATACCAGCTTAACACCCTGCAAAAATACGCGCAGCTGACAAAAGACACAGTGGAGTCTTTAAAAGCACAAGGCATTGGCGCAGACCTGGTGATATGGCCGGAAACAGCCATGCCTTTCCATTACCAGGAGCATGAAGTTTTAGCCCCTTCCTTGCGGAATTTTGTCAAGTCACTGGATGTGGCGCTGGTTTTTGGCGGCCCGGGTTTTCGCCGCCAGACAGAGAGTGTGGATTTATTTAACCGTGCGTTTTTTGTAGAAAAAAATGGGGCGGATAAAGGCTATTACGACAAAGAGCATTTGGTTCCTTTTGGGGAATATGTGCCGCCATTTTTGAACTTTAAGTTTTTAGAAGGCCTTATGCAGGGCATAGGCGGTTTTAAGCCTGGCACAGAACAAAGCCCCTTTTTACTGGAATTACCCGGGCAACCTTCGCCGCGGAACGCGCTTTTAGGTATGCTTATTTGTTACGAGGCTATTTTCCCGGAACTCGCCCGCGCGCGCGTCGCCAAAGGCGCAACCGTGTTCCTGAATATCAGCAATGATGCATGGTATAGTTATTCCTCCGCCCCGCGCCAGCATTTACATCTTTCTCTTATGCGTGCGGTGGAGCAAGGCCGTTTTATGGCCAGAGCCACTAATACAGGGTACAGTGTGTTTATTGACCCTGCTGGCCGTATGGCGGAAGAAACCGCGCTTTTTGCGGATGCCGGAACCCAGGCATGGGTGCTTGCCAAAAACGGGCATACCTTGTATTTTTATTTGCACCCGTTTTTACCCGTAGTTGCACTTGTTTTGCTGGCTCTTCTGGCAATTGTGGCAATCAGGCGGGCACCGCGGCATTAAAACCAAGGAAAAAACATGTTCCATATACCGGATTTAAAGGCCAGGGCCAATGCCCTTATTGAACAATTTCAATCTCTTTGGGGGCGGCTTTGACCTTGCCGCTTCGCAGGCTTCACTGGCTTCTATAGAAAAACAACTTTCCGCGCCCGGTGCGTGGGATAAACCGGAGAACCTCACCCCCCTGCTCAAAGAAAAAAGCAGGCTGGAGGCGGAAATTAACCGGAATCTGGCCATGGAAAAAGCCTATGCCGATGTAAAGGAATGGCTTTTTATGGCGGAGGAAGGGGAAGAAGAGGCTCTGGCGGCTTTGGACGCAGCCTTAAACACCTTGCAGGCAAAGCTGGATACTCTGGAAATGTCTATGTTACTTTCCCGCGAGGAAGACAGCATGGACGCCATTTTAGAAATACACCCGGGTGCAGGTGGCACAGAAGCGCAAGACTGGGCAGAAATGCTGGAGCGTATGTACAACCGCTGGGTGGATAACCAGGGGTATAAAGCGGAAATACTGGATTATTTGCCGGGTGATGAAGCGGGCATTAAAAGTGTTACCCTGCGTATTATAGGGGACAATGCTTACGGTTTGTTGCAGGGCGAAAAAGGCATACACCGCCTTATCCGTATTTCCCCATTTGACGCTTCCGGCAGACGCCACACATCTTTTGCCTCTGTAGATGTTATACCTGACGCAGGGGATTCCATTACCATAGACATAAAAGAAACAGATTTGCGTATTGACGTGTACCGTGCTTCTGGCGCAGGTGGGCAGCACGTTAATAAAACGGAATCTGCCGTGCGTATCACCCACCTGCCCACAGGTATTGTGGCCCAGTGCCAGAACGAAAAATCGCAGCACAGCAACAAAGAATCTGCCATGCGCATTTTAAAAGCGCGTATTTATGCGTTTGAACAAAGCAAGGTAGACGCTATTAAACAGGCAGATTATGCAGGAAAAAACGCCATCAGCTTTGGCAGCCAGATACGCACATACACCCTGCAACCTTTTCAACTTGCCAAAGACCATCGCACCAATACAGAAGTGGGCGATGTAAACGCCGTGCTGGACGGGCATATTGACCCCTTCCTGCGCGCGTATCTTTTTTACCAATATGAACAGCGAAACCAGTAATCTTAGTGCGGAACTTTCCGCTATTGAAACAGCGCTGGCAAAGGATGCACACAGCATGGACAGTCGCTTTCTTCTGGTGCGCCGTGTGGAAGGTTTTTCCCGCGAAGATGTAAGCACCCTTTTACATAACTTGCCAACAGCTTCCCTTTGGGAAATCCAGCCCTGGGAAAAACGCCTTTCTGAAGCAGAAGCCTGCCAAAGTCTGGTACGCCCCCAGGAAAAACAATTCCTCTTTTTCGGAGTTTCCGTATGAGCGATAAAGCCCTTAGTATCGCTATTATGAGTGGCAAAGGCGGGGTAGGCAAAAGCAGCCTTACCCTGAATATTGGCTATGCTCTGGCCCAGGCGGGCAATGCCCCCCTGCTTATGGACTGCGACCTGGGCCTTGCTAATCTGGACGTTTTACTTGGTATTACGCCGGAAGGTAACCTGCAGGACGTGCTGGAAAAACGCGCCGGTATTTCGCAGGTGCTGTATCCTGTAGATCCAACCTTGCCTGGCTTTGATATTTTGCCCTCTGCCTCAGGCGTTAACACCCTAATGGAACTGGACGCCCCCACCCGCGATTCCCTTATGGCAGACTTAGAGCCCCACCTTGCCCGTTACTCCTTTGTTCTTTTAGACCTGGGCGCAGGCATACACGCCACTGTGCAGGCTTTTGCCAGTATGGCCTCTGTGCATCTGGTGGTGCTTACCCCTGAACCTACTTCCCTGACGGACGCATACGCCCTTATTAAAGTGCTCAGTAGCCGGCAAGGCATCAAAGACTTTCTTGTCCTTATTAATCAGGTGGAAAGCCCAGCGGAAGAAAAAGCACCATTTGAACGCCTAAGCGCCGCATGTGAACACTTTTTGGGTTTTTCCCCCGTACTTTTAGGGTCTATCCGGCACGATACCGCCATGGTAGATTCCATCCGGCGCCAAAAACCCCTGCTCCAAATTGCCCCTGAGTCTAAAGCAAGCCAGGATATACTGAAAATTTCCCAAAACCTTTTGCGTATTAAACAGGCTTCTTTATCCGCTTTTGCCAACACGCCTATTCTTAAACCAATGAAAAAGCCTGCCTAAAAAATTAAATACAACCAGGAGTAATTCCTGATTATCACTTGCCAAGTTTTAAAAAGCGTTTATCCTTTTAACACGAGGAGAACATATGCCCATATACGATTTTTACTGTCCCAAATGCCAGCAAAATTTTGAAGAACTGGCTTTTGATGATATATGTCCCCCCTGCCCAACCTGCCAGGGGGAG
>CAZJOG010000085.1:0-9847 GCA_964547565.1 uncultured Desulfovibrionaceae bacterium | reverse complement strand
AACCTGTATGGGTTTTCCGCCTGCAAGCAAAACGGCACGCTCCATAAGGTTTTGTAATTCCCGCACATTGCCCGGCCATTCGTAGGTTGTTATCCATTCCGTGGCTTCAGGCGAAAGCCCCGCAAGGGGCACTTTATATTCCGTACTGTAACGGCTAAGAAAAAACTGGGCCAGCTCCAGTGTGTCATCACCACGTTCCCGTAAAGCAGGCAGACGTAAAGGGATAACATTAAGGCGGAAATACAGGTCTTGCCGGAATTTCCCTTCTTTTACCCAAGTCTCCATGTCCCTGTTGGTGGTGGCAAGCACACGCACATCCACTTTAATAGTTTCCGTGCCACCTACGCGGTCTAATTCCCCTTCCTGCAGAACACGCAAGAGTTTGGCTTGCAGGGGGTAATCCATTTCGGAAATTTCGTCCAAAAGCAGGGTGCCGCCTGTGGCTAATTCAAACTTGCCAAGCTTGCGACCAATAGCGCCTGTAAATGCCCCTTTTTCATGGCCAAAAAGTTCGCTTTCCAGCAAATGTTCCGGCAAAGCTGCGCAGTTAATGGCGATAAAAGGGCCGGTTGCTCTGTCGGAAAGTGTGTGCAGGGTTTTGGCAAACATTTCTTTACCAGTGCCTGACTCCCCGGAAATAAGCACGCTGGCTTTGGAAGGCGCCACTTGTCTGGCAAGTGCCAGCACACGCTGCATAACAGGGTGGGAGCCAATAATCTGCGGGCTTGCCGGTATTTCCGGCTTATGGCCGCCAAGGCTTGTAAAAGCAGGGGTGGCAGGTTGGGGCAGGGTTTTGGTAAGTGTTACCAGTTTGGGTATTTGCAGGGGTTCTGTCCAGTAATCGTGCGCGCCAAGACTGAGCAGGCGCTCTGCTTCCTGCGGGCTGCCTTTTTCTGTGGTGATAATAACAGGGGGCAAATTTTCATGTTGTTCCAGCAAGTCTTCCACCATAAAGCCGGGCATGGTAGGCCGCGCTACAATAAGCGCAGGCCGCGTTTTTTGGATAAACGCCAAGGCCCCACGGAGATTTTCCGCAAGGGCAGCTTCTATGCCGGCATCCCGCATTTGCGGGAACAAGCGCGTAATAGCGCTTGCCGGCACAAGGAAAAGGATTTTAACGGCTGGCATGGCCCGCATACTATCGCGGTTTATCAGGAAAGGCAAGAAAAAGGGCAGGCCGGGGTCAGGGGAAATACGCGGTTCTGCTCTTGTGTTCTTCCGCACCTGTCTTATTTTTTGTGTACCATTATTTTTTGAAGGTGATGTATGGAAAAAACAGACAAGGATTTTATCCCGGAACCAGTGCTCCATGTCCTTTTACAGCCGGAAGAAACCCGTATGGATATACCCCGCAGCCGGGGAAAAACTGTGGCCCGTCTTATGCATTGCCTGGGCCTTAAGCCCGGAAGTGCCATTGTAGCCAGAAACGGTGTTTTGCTCACGCCGGATGTTCGTCTTTTTGGCGGGCAGGAGATACTGGTGCGCAAGGTGATGAGTTCGGGATAGGACTTTGTCCTTTGCCAAAAAATTATACAACCGCTTGATGCTATTTATAAAAAAAATATACGAACAGGGAGCGTCAATATCTTGACATTTGAGCGGCGCGTTCTATTTTTTATACAGCTTCTGTGTACAGAAGAAGGAACTATTGTGAGGAGAAAAGCGGATGGCTGTTTCGTATAAAGATTATTACAAGTTGCTGGATGTACCCCGTACTGCAACCAAGGACGAGATATCCAAAGCCTATAAAAAGCTGGCCCGCAAGCTGCACCCGGACTTAAACCCCGGGGATGCAGGCGCGGAAGAGCGTTTTAAAGATATAAACGAGGCCTATGAAGTTTTAAAAGACGAGGAAAAGCGCAAGCTTTACGATACCCTTGGCCCCGACTGGCAGCATGGTCAGCAGTTCCAGAACGCCAATTTTGGGGGTGCTCACTTCAGCGGCAGTTTTAATGGTGGGGATTTCAGCGACTTTTTTGAAACCTTGTTTGGTAATGCCCGCGGAGGTGGCTATTCCGGATACGACACCTACGACGGCCAGGGTGGCTTTGGCGGTGGTTTTTCCGGTGGTTTTGGTGGCGGCGGGCGTAAACCGCGCCGCGGCCGTGATATTGAAGCCGAGCTGGGTATCACACTGGAAGAAGCGTATTCCGGCGGTAAAAAAACCATCACCATGAACACGGGTGATGGTGAGCGCACACTGGAAGTTAATATTCCCAAAGGGGTGAAAGACGGGGCAAAATTACGCCTTGCCGGGCAGGGCCGTCAGGGTGCGGCAGGGCCCGGGGATTTAATCCTTATCCTGCATTTTTTACCCCATGCCCAGTTTAGTCTGGATGGTATTAATATTATTGCGGAAGTTTCCATAAGCCCGTGGGAAGCTGTGCTGGGAGGCAAGGTGCGTGTACCAACCCTTGAAGGTGTGGTGGAAATGACCATACCGGCTGGCAGCAGCAGTGGCCGCAAACTGCGTATACGCGGCAAGGGGCTGGGGCAGGGCGCGGAAAAAGGCGACGAAATTATCAAAGTTGCCATACAGGTGCCCAAACCGGAAGAACTGACGTCTGCCCAAAAAGAGTTATGGGAACAACTGGCACAAAACGCCACGCCGCAGGCGTGAGAGTGAAGCCAAGTGTTTACTTGCAAAAGCAAACACTATAAAACCCGTAGGGTTTTACGCCGCCATGAGCGGCGTAAGTGAGCAAAAAAACACGTTTTTTTGCGAACGATCCTGCAAAAATTTTGAACAATATTATGTTCAAAATTTTTGCATGTAGACACTAGTGAGGATAAAAGTATGCCGGATTCTCTTAAAAAAAACACCGCTTCCCTGGTTATGTCCACCCATCTGGTGGCCTTTGCCGAATTTGTGGAAGAAGCAGGGCTTGTAGAATCGCGTGTGGACGAACTTGTCGAAATAGGCTGGCTTGTCCCTGCAAGTCAGGCTGGCGGGGATATCCTGTTCCGCCATGGGGATATATTCAAAACCCGCAAACTGGCCCGTATATGCGATGACTTTGAACTGCCGTGTCTGGCAGGGGCCATTATTGTAGACCTTCTGGAGCGTATAGACGAGCTGGAAAGCCGCCTGCGCCTCCATACTTCCCGGATTTAATGCCGGAAACCGCCTGGCGGTACGAAAAAAAAAGAAAAAAACCGTGGTGGCAGGGTTTTGTGCCTTACCCCTCTGGTTTTGGAGTGTGTATATATGGATATGCAAAAATTTACCCAAAAAGCGCAGGAAGCATTGGCAGATGCCCAAAACATTGCCCTTACCCACGACCAGCAGGAAGTGGATGTGGAGCATCTTGGGCTTGCGCTTATTGAACAGGAAAATGGCCTTGTACCCAGTATTTTGCAGCGTGCGCGTGTGGATGTGTTGCGTTTGGCAAATCTTTTGGAAAAAGTGGTCGCTAAGCGTCCCTCTGTCCGCGGGCCGGGCATGGAAGGCCGTAATATCCACATTTCCCAGCGTCTTGCCCGTTATCTGGTGCTGGCGGAAGAGCAGGCCAAACGTTTTGGCGATACCTACACAAGTGTGGACCATATTTTTGCGGAACTTCTTACCCCGCCCACTGGTTCGGCAGACGTAAACCAGCGTGCGTTTATGGATGCACTCAAGGAAGTGGGGCTGGATAAGGAAAAATTCCTCCAGGCCATGCGGGAGGTGCGTGGCGCGCACCGCGTAGATTCCGCCAATCCGGAAGCCACCTTTGAGGCTCTTACCAAGTATGGGCGTGACCTTGTGGAAGCGGCCGCCAGTGGCAAGCTTGACCCTGTTATTGGGCGCGATGCGGAAATTCGCCGCACCATCCGTATTCTTTCCCGCCGCACAAAAAATAACCCTGTGCTTATAGGGGAAGCAGGTGTGGGCAAAACCGCCATTGTGGAAGGCCTTGCCCACCGTATTGTCAAAGGTGATGTGCCAGAAAGTCTGAAAAATAAAAAGCTTATATCACTGGATATGGGCGCGCTTATCGCTGGCGCCAAATACAGGGGTGAGTTTGAAGAACGCCTTAAAGCCGTGCTTACAGAAGTGGAGGAAGCCCAAGGCCAGGTTATCCTTTTTATTGATGAATTGCACATTATTGTGGGCGCGGGCAAAACGGAAGGTTCCATGGATGCCAGCAACCTCTTAAAACCCATGCTTGCGCGTGGGGAATTGCACTGCATTGGCGCCACAACTCTGGACGAATACCGCAAAAATATTGAAAAAGACCCTGCGCTTGAGCGGCGTTTTCAGCCTATTGTGGTGGATGAACCTGGTGTGGAAGACGCTATTTCCATACTGCGTGGTTTAAAAGAGCGTTTTGAAGTGCACCACGGTGTACGCATAAGCGATTCTGCCATTGTGGAAGCTGTAACACTTTCTGTCCGTTATATCACAGACCGCCAGCTCCCGGATAAGGCCATTGACCTTATAGACGAAGCCGCGGCTATGATCCGCACAGAAATTGATTCTTTGCCGGCAGAACTGGACGAAGCCAACCGCAAAATTATGCAGTTGGAAATAGAACGGGAAGCATTACGGCGTGAAACAGACATTGCGTCTGTGGATCGTCTGCAAAAACTGGAAGATGAACTTTCCGCCCTGCGTGTTACCCAAAGTCAGTTTAAACAACAATGGGAAGCGGAAAAAAATTCCATAGAAAATGTGCGTGGCATAAAGGAAGAAATAGAGCGCACCAAGTATGCCATAGAAGAAGCAGAACGCAATTATGATCTGAATAAAGCCGCGGAACTAAAATATTCCAAACTTTTTGATTTGGAAAAGCGCCTTACGGAAAGCGAGGCTTTGTCCGGCTCTGGGGAGGTTAAATCTTCCCTTCTGAAGGAAGAAGTGCGGCCAGATGACATAGCCAATATTGTGGCCCGCTGGACAGGCATACCTGTTACACGCCTTATGGAATCAGAACGGGAAAAACTGCTTGCTCTTCCCCAAAAACTGCATGAAAGGGTTGTGGGGCAGGAAGAAGCTGTCAGCGCAGTGGCAGATGCTATTTTGCGCGCCCGCGCAGGGCTTTCCGACCCCAACAGGCCAACAGGCTCCTTTATTTTCCTTGGCCCTACAGGTGTGGGCAAAACAGAGCTCTGCAAAGCTCTTGCAGAAGCCCTGTTTGATACGGAAGAAAGTATTGTGCGTCTGGATATGAGCGAGTATATGGAAAAACATTCCGTTTCCCGCCTTATTGGTGCGCCTCCCGGTTATGTGGGATACGATGAAGGCGGGCAGCTTACAGAAGCTGTGCGCCGTAAACCCTACGCTGTTGTGTTGTTTGACGAAGTGGAAAAAGCCCACCCGGATGTTTTCCATACCCTTCTTCAGCTTTTGGACGATGGCCGCCTTACAGACAGCCAGGGCCGCACTGTGGACTTCAAAAACACCCTTATTATTATGACCTCCAACATAGGTTCTGCCCGCCTGCTGGAAGGCATTGACCCGGATGGCCATTTTTATGAAGGTGTACGGGATTCTGTGATGGGTGATTTGCGCCATCACTTTAAGCCGGAATTTCTGAACCGCGTGGACGAGATTGTTTTCTTTAAACCTCTTCTTGCAGAACAGATAGCCGAGATTATAGACATACAGCTTAAACGCCTGCGTAAACGCTTGGAAGACCATAAACTTACGTTAGAGCTTACCCCCAAGGCGCGGCATTACATAGCGGAGGCCGCGTATGACCCTGCCTATGGCGCACGGCCCCTCAAGCGCTATTTGCAGCATGAACTGGAAACCCCGCTTGCCCGCGCCATTATAAGCGGAAAAATAAAGGATGGGGAACATATCCGCGTGGATATGAGCCTTGTGGATTCCCCAGATACGGATGCGCCCCTGCGTTTTTCCGTTACCAACCCTGTTGACCACACCACCCACTGGCTTGATATGTAAAGCCTGCGCGTAAAATATACCCTATGCCCCCCTGCCTGCGTTTGCCCGCAGACAGGGGGCTTTTTTATAGAATTTTTTCTTTTGGCACAATTTTTGCTTATATTCTGCCTGAAGATATACCCAACAGTTTTCTGACTTAACGCAGGGAATAGCTTCTAGAGCAATTCCCAAATGATTCGCCATTTTTTGCGAATCATTTGGGATATACGCCCGCTCCAGCGTTTAACGGCGAAAATGAATTTCGCCTACGCCTATGCGGCGGGTAGCTGCTCCCGCAGCTACCAGAGCATTTCCAAAAACATTCTGGGTTATTCTCAAATCAATAGGGAAATGCTCTACCATGCACAGGTTTTGTGAGCATTTACCAGATGACAGGCAAATGATGGGTGATTTTAGCGAATCATTTGGGGATTGCCATAAGGAGAAGGATTATGCAGGTTGCCCCTTTAGAGTTGTGGACTCTGGGTCTTACAGAAAAAGAAAAAAACCTTGTTGTGAGTTGCGCGGGGGAAGAATATTCCCTCTGCTCACTGGACAGTATGGATGCGGAAGAAATTGCCGCAAGCATACGGCTTGCAGAAAAAAATGAACCCTTGCTCCTGTGGCTGGGCAGTGCTGCCTGGTTTAACCTGTGTACGCAAAACCAGGAACTTTCCAGCGCACTTTCTGTTTTTCCCCGTGTGCTTGTGCTGGAAGAAAACTGTGAGGTGGAGCATGTTTACCATGCGTTTGACGACCATTACCAGCAGGTAGTGTGTGGCCCGCTGGCAGAAAACCATGTTTTTGACGCTTTAAGCCGCGCGCGCGAAGCCAGTAATATGTTTATGGATATGGCCCGCATGACGCGGGAAGTGATGCTTGGCAGGGAAATGCTGGAGCGTAAAAGCGCGGTTTTTTCCATGCTGTTTTCCTTTTTTTCCAGTGTGGAAAAATCCAAAAACATAGCCGAATGGTTATATCTTTGCCGGCAGGCATTAGGGCAGAGCCTTGGGCTGGAAAATGTGCATCTTGCCTGGTGGGGTAAACATCTTGAATTGGGCAGAGCAGGCAGTCAAAGCGCTAAAGAAGTGTTTTTTCTTGGCCTGCCGGAACACAGCCCTGTCCAGGGTGCCTGGCACCAATACCTGAAAGACCGTGCGTGTACACTTATGCCCGGGCTGGAAAACAGCGCCTGTGTTTGCCTTGGGCATCCTGCAGCCACAGATGGTATTATGCCGGAAGCTGCCCACGTTTTGCTTGTGCCCCTTGGCCCGCAGACAGGCACAGTTGCCTATGGCTTTTTGGCTTTGCACCTGTCCCAGGCTTTTAAGCCGGCGCGTGACGTGGCCCAGTCTTTAGAAATGGTAGCAAGTTATGCTTTTTATTATTTGCTTGAACAAAGCCGCAAGTCAGGCGGGGAGTTTTTTACTGCCCGTTCCCTGCATACAGGTGAGCAGGAAAAAGCCATGGGCCAATAATGGGTCAATGCCACTTCCGTGGTGCGTGTGATGATAGCTCACAAAAACAGTAATACCATGTAGCGGGTAAAAGAAAGGCTAAAACAGAACCCTGTCCAGTAGAACAAAAAAGGCTTTGCTGTTACGGAATCAAATTTGCCAGTGTTGTAAACAAATGTTCTGGTTCAATAGGCTTGGTGATATGGGCATCCATGCCTGCGGCCAGGCTTTTGGCAAAATCGTCCGATGTTGCGTGGGCCGTCATGGCGACAATGGGTATAGTTTTTCCACAGTTGCCGCATAATCCAGGGTGATTACGGATTCTCCTTGTGGCTTCCAGCCCGTCCATAACAGGCATTTGGATATCCATAAGGATAAGATCAACCGTAGATTTTTCCAAAATATCCAAAGCTTCCTGCCCATTACAGGCAACACTTGTTTGTATGTTTATTTGTTCCAGAAGGCTTTGGGCTATTACCTGATTAATTTCATTATCTTCCACAACTAGGACACGTTTGTCTTTAAGCTTTTCCCAGTTATTTTCCAAAGGCAATGTCTGGGTATTTTTTTCTGCACAAAAAAAAGGCAGAGAAAAATAAAAAGAACTTCCCATGCCTACTTCACTTTCCATACTGATACAGCCGCCCATAAGTTCAATAAGCTGTCTGGTTATGGCAAGCCCAAGGCCCGTGCCACCAAAACGGCGTGTAATGGAAGCATCTGCCTGAGAAAAAGACAAATAAATATTGGGCTGGGCTTCTTCCGTAATGCCTATGCCTGTATCGTGGATAGCAAAAGTAAGCAGCACTTTTTTGCTATGGCCGGCCCTTTCTGCGGGGGAAATTGTGTCCTCGCGGCATTCAATTTCAAACACCACGCCGCCTTTTTCTGTAAATTTTATGGCATTACCCAGCAGATTTATGAGAATTTGCCGTAAACGGACAACATCCCCTTCCAGAGTATCCACCCATGCCATACACGGTGCCATAACAAATGTAAGGTCAATCTTTTTTTCCTGCGCTTTTATTTCCATCATATCCAGCACATGGCACACTTCTTTGGTAAGAGAAAAGGGGGCATTGTCCAGTGTGAGGTTATTGCTTTCTATTTTGGAAAAATCCAGAATGTCATTGATAATCCCCAGCAAATTGGTGGCGGATGTGTGTATTTTTTCCAAAGACTGCCGCAATGGGGGTGTAATCTGCTGGTTTTGCAGCGCAAGGTAGGCCAATCCTAAAATGGCGTTCATGGGGGTGCGTATTTCATGGCTCATATTGGCCAGAAATATGGATTTTGTGCGGGAAGCCGCCTCTGCCGCTTCTTTTGCCAGCACAAGCTCCGCCCGTTCTTTATCCAGCGCTTCCTGTGTTTTTTTCAGCTCCCGCAAGTCTTCAATATAGCCGACAATACGGGGTTTATCCGTCACATTTACACGCATAATGGTGGCTTTAACGGGTAAGTCTTCGCCTGTGTATGTGGAATGCATCCATTCAAACTGGGCGTAGCCTTCCGTAAACGCTGTTTCAAAGTAGGCATCCGCCGCTTCCCGGGAAGGGCGGCCATCCGGCTGAAATTCGGGTGAAAGATCAAAAAAATGTTCTTGATAATAGGATTTGTCAGGCAGGCCATGCATACGCACAATTTGGTTGTTGCAGTCCATTTCCTGGAAATACCTGTCGGAAAGTGCGCAACCAAGTGGGGCATTGTCAAACATGGCGTGTATACGCGCGGTTGCTTCTTCCACCTCTGCCTGCATGGCTTTTTCCTGACGTAAATCACGCATGTACACGGCAAGGTGCGGCTTGTCATCGTATGACAAAGGCACAAGGTTAACGGCTGCGGGTACTTGTTTGTTGCCTGGCAGGGTAAATTCCCACTCTGCCTGTATTTCTGTGCCAGCCAGAGCCAAATGCATACACTCCAGTGTGGAGGGGCTTTTTTCCGGGTGTTTTTTCGGAAACATCCACATGGCTTTTTTACAGGTTTCTTCCTTGGTGCTGCACGCAAAAAACTTCACCGCTTCTTTGTTGCAGTCAATCATGCTCAGGTTTTCATCTAAAAGGCAGCAACCAATGGGTATGGCGTCCAGCATAAGCTGCCCGCGTTCATTAGAGCGCGCCGCCTGCTTAAAAACATGCAGTTCTGTTGTATCGCGGAAGGTTTCAAATGCGCCCACAAGTTCCCCTGTTTGCATGTCAAACAGGGGGGAGGACACCATGGTAAAATACCTTTCCAGCCGTGGGTGATAACAGGAAGACTGGGCGGGCTTTGCTGTGCGGAAGGTTTCTATAACCGGGCAGTGGGGGCAGGGTTCGCTGAGTTCAAAAAAGTGGGCATAACAAAATTGCCCATTTACAGGCCCGGGCGGGCTAATTAACGCGGCAATGGGGTTAAACCTTTGGACCACAAAATCAAGGTTTACAATAAATATGCCGTCCTGCGCGTTGTCCAGCAAATTGGTCAGCTGGTGCGCTGTGTCCACATGCAGGTTGGGAGCAGGGCTGAGAACAGGTTTTGGGGT
>CAZJOG010000084.1:9727-10006 GCA_964547565.1 uncultured Desulfovibrionaceae bacterium | reverse complement strand
CAAGACCAAAAATATCAATATCACCATGGGTGGAAGCGAAGCAACAAACACCAATTCTTCCCATAACCTTACAGTCAACGGCGCAGTCAGTTTTGCCAATATCACCACAGGTGATAAAACAAGTGATGCCATCAACATCATGGGCAATATGAACAACTCCAAGGTGGAGCTGGGTTCTGGCGCTAATACCCTGAGCATGGCCGCTACAAAGAATGGTAAGGAAGTGATGTACAACATCACTGGTACTTCCATCAAAGCTGGCGATGGCGGCACCACCAT
>CAZJOG010000084.1:0-9717 GCA_964547565.1 uncultured Desulfovibrionaceae bacterium | reverse complement strand
CTTCGGCAATGCCGGTTCAGTAGCTGGCACCATAGACCTGGGTTATGGCGCAGAAGTGGGAACAGGGACAAATGCCAAGGCCGGCAACCAGGTGAACCTTACAGGCTCCATCTCCGGTGCGACCATAAGCATGGGCACAGGTGCCAACAGCCTGAGCGCCAAGAGTATAAACGGTACTGCCAAAAATGGCGTCAATGTGTCCATGGGTGGAACATCCACACAGTCGCAAACCGTCAACCTCGGTGGCGGGGCCAGCTTCCTTACCTTCACAGGTGGTGCAGGCAGCGATACATTCAACGCACTGGGCAATGTGGCTAACTCTAACCTGGACTTTGGTTCTGGTGCTAACAGCATCAGCCTTACAGGCGCAAACGCGGCAGGCAAAAACGTAACCTTCAGCCTTACAGGCACAAACGTTACTTCTGCCGGCACAGACGGTCTCAGCATAGCCGCAGCCAACTTCCAGGGCAAGAATGCCACCACAAAGGCCACCTTGAATATGGGCGGCGGTGTGAACAGCCTTGACCTTACCGGCGGCCTTAAAAACACCAACCTGTCTGTTACAGGCGGCCTGAACATGGCCATGAAGTCTCTGGCAGGCATGGATTTGAACCTTGGCACAGGCGCAAACAACATCACAGTGGGTACACTTGGCGGCGCTACAGAGGCCACAAAGGTTACCATCAACATGGGTACCAGTGCTAATACTGGCAACACCAATGGTGTAACCAACAGACTTAACATCACAGGCAACGCACAAAACTTCACCTTCAATGGTGGGGATGCAGACGATATTATTGAACTGGGCGGCAATGCCATCAACTCTGTCTTCAACTTGGGTGCCGGTGACAACACCTTCACCACAACAGGCGCACAAACAGGCAAGGGCTTTGTCCAGGGTACGGCCATCAGTGCCACAGGCAAGGGTGATACCTCCATCAATATCAACCGTCTGGCTAACAATGCCAGCAAGCAGGGTCTTATCAACCTTTCCGGCATCACAGGTTCTGCAACCATGAATGTTGGGGAAATGATAGGCAATGCGGCTATCAACCTGGGCGCTAACACCGCTGATGTCACCATCGGCAAGATTACCGGCACCAATGATACCACCAGGGCCAGCATTACAGGCACGGGCGCTAACAGCCAGACTGTGAATGTGACAAACGATACCAAGTTTGCCAATGTCAACCTTGAAGGCAGCGGCAAGAATTCCTTCTCAACCAAAAACCTTACATCCTCTAAGGTTGGCCTTGGTGGCGGTGATTCCACCTACACAGTCAAGGGGAATATGGATAATGCCATTATCAACCTGGGCACTGGTGCCAACACCGTGTCTGTGGCTGAAAGCATGAATAACAAGAGTAAGATTGAAGCCGCAGCCGGTTCAAAGGCCCAGGACATTTACGTCAAGTACATGGCTGGCGGTGCGAACAGAGCGGTTGTTGACCTCAACAAGAACGATGGGGATAACAAGGTTACAGTTGGTGAACTTTTTGGTACCATCACCGCAGGCGGCGGCAAGAACACAGTCTCTGTCGGCTCTATGGGTACAGGCAGCAGCATAACCACTGGCACAGGCGCAAGCACTGTAAGCGTGGCGGGTTCTGCAACTAATGCAAACATCAGCATGGGTGGGGACGCATACGCCAGCAACCAGACACTGTATGTTGGCGGCGAAGTAACCGGCGGCACATTCGCGGTAGACGGCTTCAGCAATACCACCTTTGCCGGCCCGGCCTCCAAGTTCAACCTTAGCCTTAAGAATACAGCAGGTGGCCCCACAGGCTCTACTGCTCACAATGTAAGCATGAATGGTATGACAGATGGCACCATCAGCCTTACCAACGCTGTGGTCAACTTCACAGGTGGCGCTTCAACCAACACCAAGTTCACATCCAAGAACTCCAAGTTCACAGCTGAACTGGCCAGCGCAGATAAGACAACCTTATCCGCTGAAAGCTCCACAACCTCCTTTACTGTAAAGGGCACCATGACGGGCGGCGGTGTAACAACAGCCGGTACAGCCAACACAGGTTCCATGGAAGTAAAGGTTGGCAGTGCAAAGGATGCCGGCTTTACCCTGAAGACTGCCGATAACAAGCTCTTGTTCTCCGGCACAGGCGATGTGTTGAATAACTCCAAGGTGGTTATGGAAGGCGATAAGAACCTGCTGAACACAACAGGTACCGGCACTTCTACAGGCACGAACAAGGGTAACACAATCTCCGGTAGCAGCATCAGTGTTACTGGCAAGGCCGGTAGCGAAGGCGACAGCAATGTCATTCTTGGCACAGTAAGCGATAATGGCAACACTGTAAGCCTTACAGACGCCAAGGGTTATGTGGCAGGGTCAGCATACGGCACCTTCTCCCTGAAGGGTGCTTCAAGCTACCTTGGCGTACAAGACTCGTACGCAACCATAACGGCTAATGCGGCAACCAGCACTCTTGATATAGCCAATGTCAAGGCCAACACCATTACACTGGGTGGCGCAACCAAGAACAACGCACAAATTGGTTCAGTTTCCGGAACAGGTAAGGTCAATGTCAATGGCACGCAAACAGATTCCCTGACAATCAAGGGTACCTACTCCACCAATGCCAGCAGCGGTATTTTCCTGAACAACACAGAAGTAACAGCTGCAACTGACTACTTCAAGGAAAACACCGGTATGAACACAGGCGGCTTTGGTACCAAGTAATATCCCCCCTTATCCTCCTTTCTAACCCAAAGCCCTGCCGCAAGGCAGGGCTTTTTGTACCTCCTTCAAGAAACAGGAAAAAATCTTTCATTCTCCGGCCGCACTTGACAGAAGGCTATTCCCTGCCTATTTTTCAACATATGCGGGCAACATACCTGCCTGTTAATATTTCCTTATCAAAAAGAGGCACAAGACTCTATGCACCCTTACGGAAAAAACCCTTACAGCGCTTATGAACATGCGGAAAACCGGCATGATGACAATACCCCTGAAATTTCACCGGAACTCCATGAAATGACAGATGAAGAAATAATAGAGCCCACCCAGGAAACCCCGGACTGCCCCCAGTGCGCCGCTGTTAAAGCAGAAGCGCAGGAAAGCCAGTTGCGCGCATTGGCAGAACTGGAAAATGTAAAAAAACGCCTGCAACGGGAAAAAGACGAACAGGTAAGATACGCGGCAGAAAATGTTCTGGCAGACTTACTGCCTACTCTGGATAATTTGGATCTGGCCCTGCAATACGGCAGCCAGGTGGAAGCCTGCAAAGATATGCTGATGGGCGTAGAAATGACCCGCAAGCTTTTGCTGGATTCCGTTAAAAGCCATGGTCTTGAACCCATTGGCGCAAAAGGCGAAGCTTTTGACCCGGAAAAACACGAAGCCATGGGGCAGGAAGCCACAGCAGAAATGCCGGAAGGCCATGTGCTGAGTGTATTACAAAAAGGGTATAAATTAAAAGACCGGCTTTTGCGGCCTGCCAAAGTTATGGTAAGCGCAAAAGCACAGCCTCAGTTCAGCAGGCAGGTATAAAACAACTGCCTGGAAAATTCCGTTATTCAGCGTAATACCCGCCGGACAAGCTTAAACTGCTTCTCCCTATACGGCGGGTAACGCACCGGCATATCCAACCGTGTTGTTTGGTGTATAACACCCTTGGTATTACTCATTAAATCAAAACCCGCTCTGCCGTGGTAACGCCCCATGCCGCTGTTTCCTACGCCCCCAAAGGGCATAGCCTCCACACTAATATGCATGATGGCATCATTCACACAGCCCCCGCCAAAACTTACCGAACCCAGAAAAGTTTTTTCCACCTGTTTATTTTCTGTAAACAGATCATAAAGCCAGGGGTTTTTCTCTAAGACGGATAAAGTCCACCACACCCTGCAAGGGGTTTTGTGGTGTTTTCCCTGTTGTATGGGCCACAAATTCACACGCCTGTTCAAAAGTCAGCACAGGGAAAAGTGGGCCAAATATTTCTTCCTGCATAATGGGGTCAGTGACTTCTGTACAGGGTAAAAGAGTGGGTGCTATTTTAAGTGTTTCCGCGTCAGCCACTGCCTGGCCATGGGATAAAAACATAAGCCTGTCAAAGGCTTTTTTATTTACTATACGGCATAAGGCCTTACTTTGCAGAATGTCGTACCCGTGTTGCCTGTGCAATTCTTCCTGAAAACGCTCCGCAAATTCATCCTTTACAGTGCCGTCAATCAGCAAATAGTCCGGGGCTATACAGGTTTGGCCGGCATTCAGGCTTTTGCCCCAGGCAAGCCGTTTGGCGGCAATTTTTAAATTTGCATCTGCCGTCACAATTACAGGGCTTTTCCCGCCAAGTTCCAGACAAAGAGGTGTAAGGTGTTTTGCGGCTGCCTGCATAACCGTGCGTCCTACACGGGCGCTGCCTGTATAAAAAATAAAGTCAAACCGTTCTTCCAGCAACATGGTAGCAATAGCGGAATTGCCGCAAATAACAGTGGCTACTTCCGGCGGGAGAGAAGAGGAAACTATGTCTGCTATCAGCTGACTTGTGGCAGGCGCAGATGACGATGGCTTAAGGATGGAGCAGTTGCCCGCCGCCAAAGCGGCCAAAAGCGGCATAACAGCCAGCTGGAAGGGGTAATTCCATGGCGCCATAATAAGTGTAAGGCCCAAGGGTTCAGGGTGCAGGCGGCTCACCCCGGGAAAAACCGCCAAAGGACTGCGCACACGCCTGGGTTTTGCCCAGGACGGCAGTTTTTTTAATATGTGGCGGCCTTCCTGCAGCACAAGGCCTGTTTCCGTCATATACGATTCAAAAGGTGGTTTTGCCAAATCTACGGCCAGAGCATCGGCAATAGCCGTTTCATTTTTCCGCACGGCTTCCAGAAAAGCCGCAAGGTGTTTTTGCCGCGTTTCCACAGGAAGGGTGGCCCCAGAGAAAAAAAATTCTCTCTGGGCTTCCACCAGCGCGTGCGCATTTTCCTGTGTAAAGTTTGTCACATCATAAACCGGAAAGGTCATCTACGCCCCCGTCAACAATGTGTGAAGGTGTGTATTACCCGAATATTGCCTTAGCCGCCTGAAAGCCCGCGTCAAAACACGCGATATTTTTTTCCAGAAAAGCCGGTTTTGTGCCTGCTTCCATAGCTTTTTTCTGCACCTCCGGGCCAAAGGGCATTTTGCCACTGGCGTATAAAGCGCCCAGCATCACCATATTCAGGCCAAGGCTGTTTTTATTGGCAAGCGCAAGACTTTTGGCATCAAACGCGCACACATGGGGGCTTTTTTTCTGCAAAAAAGCCAGCAGTTCTTCCACAGGTGGGTACGATGTATCGTCACCCTGCGGGTTATACGGCTTAATAGGGGCTGTGGATGTAATAATAAGCCCATTTGCAGAAACTTTATGCAAAGCACGTACAGCTTCAAGGGGTTCAAAGGCCAGCAGGATATCCGCTGTTCCGTCCGCAATGGTGGGGCTTTGTGCATTCCCCAGCACCGCGGTTGATTCCACCACACCACCACGCTGGGACATACCGTGCGTTTCGCTTAAAACAACCGGCACATTGGCCAGCAAAGCGGCTTCGCCCACAAGTTTGGAGGCCAGCACATTGCCCTGCCCCCCAACGCCGACAAAGTATATTTTTAAACTTTTTTCCATGGTGGTTCCCTTATTTCTTCAACTTAATGGCATGGTGGGGGCAAACCTGCATACAAACCGCACAGCCTGTGCAGGAAGAAGCATCAATGGTGATATTCTCCCCTTCCGGCTGGAAGGCAGGACAACCAAATTTGCACACACACACACGGCAGTGTGTGCATGTTTCCTGATCAATGGTGTACACCTGCTTTTCGCCCCCACCCTGACGTTTATGGTGGAGGGGGCATGGTTCGCGCGCAATAATAACAGAAAGACCGTCATACTCCAGCGCTTCTTCAATGGCGGCCTGGGTTTTTTTCAGATTTGTGGGTTTTACAACCTGCACATGCTTGACACCAAGGGCTTTTACCACAGCTTCCGCATCAATGGGCGTAAGACCAGCCATAGCTGCACGCACATCCGCTTCCGGATCAAGCGCGGGAGAGGGCTGGTGGCCTGTCATGGCGGTAACCTGGTTATCCAAAATCACAAGGGTAAACTTGTGGCCATTGTACACCGCATTGGCTATACCTGTAAGGCCGGAGTGGAAAAAGGTGCTGTCGCCTATAAAAGAAAGCACTTTCTGACCCGTGCCTTTGGTGGCATGGGAAATACCCGCCGGCATAGAGGCAGAAGCGCCCATGCAGAGAATGGAGTCCACCATATCAAGGGGCGCGCCATAACCAAGGGAATAACAGCCAATGTCATTGGGGAAAAGCACGTCTTTACCTTCGCAGGCTTTACGGGCCGCATAATAGGTCATGCGGTGCGGGCAGCCTGCACAAAGAGAGGGAGGACGCACAGGCAAAGTGGGCCGGCCTTCCGGTGAAAAAACAGGGGCAGGCACAAAAGAGGTACCTGCAAAAAGACACACAGCTTCGCGCACTTTTTCCGTATCGTATTCATACAGGCGGGAAAAAGAAGCAAAACCTTTGCCCAGAATTTCCACAGGGATTTTTCTTTCCTGCGCCAGCACTTTCAGGGTGTTTTCAAGGTAGGGTTCCAGTTCTTCCACCACCAGAATTTTTTCTTTGCCCTGCATAAAGGCAGCCAGAGCTTCCTTAGGTTCAGGGTAACTCATCCCTACACAAAAATGGGCTATGGAGACCGTGTTACCCAGTGTTGTGATGGCATCTGCCGCATACGCAGAGGCAATACCAGAGGAAACTACGCCTATTGTGGCATTTTTGGGGCCACAAACAATATTAAAGGGGGAATTTTCCGCTTTTTCCCGTGCTTTTTCAAGGCGTTCTAAAAGTTCTTTGTGCATACGCACCGCATTGGCCGGCAGGGAAACCAAATTTTTGGGCGCTTTATCAAAATGGCGCGGGGCAGGAGGTTCCTGCACATTCCCCAATTCCACAATGCCACGCAAATGCGCCACGCGCGTGGTAGAGCGCAGCATAACTGGCATTCCCAGTTCGCGGGAAAGGGCAAACGCGGCAACAGTCATATCCTTCATATCTTGGGCAGAAGCCGGTTCCAGCACAGGCAGGCCAAAAAGACGTGCGTATGCGCGGTTATCCTGTTCATTCTGGCTGGAAAAAAGGCTGGGGTCATCGGCGCTGTATACAACAAGCGCGCCCCGAACACCCAAATAGGTAAGGGTACCAAGGGGGTCTGCCGCCACATTAAGGCCCACGTGTTTCATGGCTGTTAAGGCATTCAAACCACCCAGGGCAGCACCTGCCGCGGCTTCCATAGCCACTTTTTCATTGGCCCCAAATTCCATGACGAAGGGAGCTTTTGCTTGCAATTGGAATAAAATTGTGCTTACTTCAGAACTCGGCGTGCCCGGGTAAGAACACGCGAAGTTAAGCCCCGCTTCATACGCGCCGCGCACCAGGGCTTCGTTGCCCATAAGAAGCGCTTTCTTCCCGGGGGCATTTTCTAACAGAACACTCATGGATACCTCGTGGGCAATGGTTGAACATCTTCTTCCTGCATGCAGGATACCGGGCAAAGGCCCCAAAAGCCTTCGTGCAACCGGTACAAAAATCCTTGTTTGTTCGTCAGAAAAACGTCGGCACGTTTTTTGCACGCACAAAAGCACGGAGTCCAGGCGGAAGAGATTTCCTTGCATGTTTCCTTCCCTTTCCGGACAGGAACATGTTGACGGAATACAAAACTGACGCCTGTCAGTATTGCCCAAGGAAGCGAGCTTGTAAAGCGATTTTTCACCCCCAGCCTTCTGTGAAGGAAAGAACTTATGAAAACAACCAAACACCTTATTCTTCCTCTTATTGCTGTCATGGGCCTTTTGATGGCCACGCCAGCGCCGGTGCATGCCGGTGACACCGGGATTTATCTGGCGCCCCGGCTTATGTATAACTTCCAAACCTTTAATGAACCCAAAGTAAAATATTCCGGTGGAAAAGAAGCCCTGAACAGTTCTAACCGCGGATCCCTTGGTGCATCGCTTGCATTGGGGTATAACTTTTACTCCCGTTATTTTATGCCTGTGCGTGCAGAAGTAGAACTTGGCTATTCATTTAATGCCTCCTACAGCAGTGTGGCTTCCCACTTAAGAGGCGGCAGTTATTCATTTACAGACACCATTGGCACACAAACCCTGTTTGTGAATGGCTATTATGATTTTTACAATACTTCTCAGGTAACCCCCTATCTTTCCGCCGGCCTTGGTACCTCCTGGCTGCGCTCAAGCGGGAATATTGCCGGCTATTCCACAGGGTCTAACACAGAAGTGAGCTTTGCGTGGAATATTGGCGCAGGCCTTGGCTTTAAGCTTTCCGATACCATTGGGGTGGACGTGGGCTACCGTTACGCTAATCTGGGCAGAGCCAAAACCGGCCTTTCGTCCCAGGGGATGATTGAAACCAATGTGGCTTCCCACCAGCTTATGATGGGTTTGCGTTATAATTTCTAACTTTTTGTTTTTCCTTGGCAAAAAAAACCGGCAAATTCGTGTTTGCCGGTTTTTTGTTTTAACGCCTGCCTCTTGCCATATTCTGCAAGAAGAATTACTTAAAAGGCAGGCAAATACATATTCTGCTCTTTTTTTTCACCCCCCTTTTTTGGATACACCTATGACAAGCCAATTAAAAACCGCTCTTTTTCTTGCACTTCTCACCAGCCTGTTTCTTTTTCTGGGTGGCTATTTCGGTGGCCAGACGGGTCTTTTTATCGCGCTTATTTTTTCGCTTATCATGAATGTGGGCAGTTACTGGTATTCAGACAAAATTGTACTTTCCATGTATAAGGCCAAACCCCTTGGCCCGGGGGAATCGCCCGTGCTTTTTTCCATTGTGGAAGAACTGGCAGAACGCGCCCACCTGCCTGTACCCCGTTTGTACCTTATACCAGAAGACGCCCCTAATGCGTTTGCCACAGGCCGTAACCCGGAAAATGCTGTTATTGCCGTTACAGAAGGCTTGGTACACCTTTTGCCTACAGAAGAAATACGCGGTGTTATTGCCCATGAAATGGGCCACATAGCCAACAGGGATATTTTACTGCAATCCATAGCCACTGTGCTTGGTTCTGCCATTGTGGGCCTTGCCAATATTATGCAGTGGACAGCGTTTTTGGGCCGCCGTAATGAAAACGGGCCCAGTGTTATTACCACCCTGCTTATGGCCTTTCTTGCGCCCATGGCTTCCATGCTCCTGATTATGGCAATTTCCCGCTCCCGCGAATACCTGGCGGATGCAAAAGGCGCTTCCCTTTCCCAAAATCCACTGGCTTTGGCAAATGCCCTGCAAAACCTTTCTACCTACAATAATCAAATCCCCATGCGGGAAAACCCCGCCACAGAAGGTTTGTTTATTGTGGCCCCCTTGTTTGGGGGCGTAGCAGGCCTTTTTAGCACCCACCCGCCTATCCCCATGCGCGTAGCACGGCTGAAAGAAATGGCGCAATCCGGCGGGTATTAAGCCATACGCGCTTTTTGGTTTTTTTGATACCCTCCTCCCTTAAAAAGCAAACCCTCATACAGCCTTGGGCGCAAGGCTATGTGAGGGGTTTAGAGCATTTCCCTATTGATTTGAGAATAACCCAGAATGTTTTTGGAAATGCTCTGGTAGCTGCGGGAGCAGCTACCAGAGGTTGTTGACAAAGTCAGCAACCTGCCGGCAGAGGGAATAGGCGCGGCTTTGCC
>CAZJOG010000083.1:0-10060 GCA_964547565.1 uncultured Desulfovibrionaceae bacterium | reverse complement strand
AACAAGTTTTGGGGTATGTTCCGACAGTTCTGTGGCAACACCGGTTGCCCCGTCCACATCGCCCGCGGGGGTACGCAAAGGCTCCACCAGCATACTAAAATGGGCGTGCTGGCCTTTAAAGGGCAGGGTGGTTTTTTCCCCAAATGCCAAAGCACGATGAAACGCACTGGCAAGCGCCGGGTTATCAATAAATGTTTCATCCAAATGCCTGCCCAGAGAAAAACGCTGGGATACAGTATTGTCAAAAGCAGCGCCATGCATGGCACACAAAAAACCATCGTTGTCAAACGCAATAAAAGAAACATTATTGTGGCGTGCCAACAATTCATGCAAGGGACTGTGAACGTGGAGGAAGGTGTACGGGGCAGGCATACAGAGGTCCTTGATAGTTACTTGTACCAGTATACTGCACAAAACAGCCCCTCGTCAAGGCAAAGCAAATAGGATGGGTGTGTTTTGGGTACATGTTTAAAAATTTTAGTGTGTTAGTGGCATCTTAACGAAATTTTAACACCTTCCTCCCAGAGTTTGACACCCTTTTAGCACGCCTTTGTATACTAGGTATTTGTGCGGTGTGCAGCTTTTGCAGCCGCAGAGTTTTTTCCAATTTTGGAGGTTTATGATGGATATTGTTATGCTTGCCGTTTTTTTTATCTGTTATGGCAGCGTGGCGCTGCTGACCATGTGGTGTGACAAAAACTCCACAAGGAAGGAGAATTAATATGGTGCTTCTGGCCGTTATTCTTGCCGGGCTTTGCGGTTACCTTGTGATGGCTTTGTTATACCCGGAAAAATTCTGAGAAAAGAGGGAAATATATGTTGGAATTAATCCTTACATTATGCGGGTATCTGCTTTTAGTTTTTCCGCTTGGCTGGTATCTGTACAAAGTTGCCGAACAAAAACCCAGCCGGTCAGACGTCATATTCAATCCTGTGGACAATGCCCTCTATAAACTGTGCGGTATCAACACAAAGCCCATGGGTTGGAAACACTATACACTGGCGCTTCTTCTGACCAATGCTGTTATGTTGCTTGTGGGGTATTCGGTATTACGCCTTCAACAGGTTTTACCCCTGAATCCCAATGGTATTTTGGCTATGCCTGCCGACCTTTCGTTTAACACGATTATCAGCTTTATGACCAATACCAACCTGCAACACTATTCTGGTGAATCTGGCCTTTCCTATTTAAGCCAGATGCTTGTAATTATTTTTATGATGTTTACCTCTGCCGCTACAGGCTATGCCGCGTGTATGGCTTTTATCCGCGGTCTTACGGGTATGCCTTCCCTTGGCAACTATTATGTAGACATGGTGCGTATTACCACCCGTGTGCTTTTGCCTGTGGCATTTCTTGTGGGTCTTTTCCTTGTGTTCCAGGGCACCCCGCAAACCATGCAAAGTAATATTACCGTGACCACACTGGAAAACAAACAGCAGGATATAGCGGTTGGCCCTATTGCCTCGCTTGTTTCTATTAAACACCTTGGCACCAATGGCGGTGGTTTTTTAGGCGCCAACTCTTCCACCCCGCAGGAAAACCCCACGGTTATTTCTAATGTGGCGGAACTGTATTCCATGATGCTTTTGCCAGGTGCCTGCGTGATTGTTTTTGGCATGATGCTTCTTGGCAAACGCCGTGAGCAACGCCTTGCGGCGGAAGCTGGCAAACCCGGTATGCCTGCCAAACTTGCAAAAAATGACTTTTCCAATCCTAAAGGATTTATGGGGAATGAAGCCCGCACCATTTTTGTGGCTATGGGGCTTATTTTCCTTATTGGGCTTTCTGTCTGTTTTGTGTCGGAGCGTGCGGGTAACCCCATTCTGGCAGAGCAGGGCCTTTCCCAAAGTATGGGCAGCATGGAAGGCAAGGAAGTACGCCTTGGCATTGCGCAATCTGCCCTGTTCAGCACCACCACAACCGCTTTCACAACCGGTACAGTTAACAACATGCACGATACCCTTACCCCGCTTGGTGGTATGGTACCGCTTTTGAACATGATGCTTAACGTGGTTTTTGGTGGCTGTGGCGTGGGCCTTATGAATATGATGATGTATATGCTGCTGGCGGTGTTTATTTGCGGTCTTATGGTAGGTCGTACACCGGAATACCTTGGGAAAAAGGTAGAAGCGCGCGAAATGAAGCTGGTGGTTCTTGTGCTTATTTTGCACCCCTTGCTTATTTTGGGTTTTTCTGCACTGGCAGTCAGCACCCAGGCAGGGCTTGACGGTATCACTAACCCAGGCTTCCATGGTCTGAGCCAGGTTTTGTATGAATATTCTTCTTCTGCTGCCAACAATGGCTCCGGCTTTGAAGGTTTGGCAGATAACTCCCTGTACTGGAACATTACAGCGGGTCTTGCCATGTTTTACGGCCGTTATATCCCTATTGTGCTGCAACTTGCCATTGCCGGTGCTTTGTTTGCCAAAAGCCCTGTCAGTGTGTCCGCCGGTACCCTGCGTACAGACACCATGACATTTGCTTTTTCCCTGGTTTTCATTGTGCTGATTTTTGCCGCATTGACATTCTTCCCTGCATTGGCGCTTGGGCCTGTGGCAGAACACTTGATTGTGTGGAAATAAGGAGCGCATATGCGTAAGCGTAATACTAAACTTATGACAAAAGCTATTTTTAAGGACGCCCTGATCAGTTCTGTCGTCAAGCTTAATCCGGTGCATATGGTCAAAAATCCGGTGATGTTTGTGGTGGAAGTAGGGCTTGTTATCACCCTTTTGCTTACCATATGGCCCACCATGTTTGGGGGAGAGCCAGTACGTTTGTATAATGGCATAGTGAGTGGTGTACTGCTTGTTACCGTGCTGTTTGCCAACTTTGCGGAAGCCGTGGCAGAAGGCCGCGGGAAAGCCCAGGCCGCCAGCCTGCGGCTTGCCCAGAAAGAAACAGACTCCCGGCGCTTATTGCCGGATGGCGGGGAAGAAATTGTTTCTTCCACCCACCTGCGCAAAGGTGACCGTGTGCTTGTCCGTAAGGATGAAGTTATCCCGGCAGACGGCGAAGTGGTGGACGGTGTGGCCCTGGTGGATGAATCTGCCATTACAGGGGAATCCGCGCCTGTTGTCAAAGAATCCGGCGGCGACTTTTCCTCTGTGACAGGTGGTACAACCGTAATAAGCGACTGGCTTGTGATGGAAGTTACCTCCTCCCCCGGGGACTCCTTCCTGGACAGAATGATTGCCATGGTGGAAGGCGCTACCCGTCAGAAAACCCCTAACGAACTGGCCCTGAACACCCTTTTGGTGGGCCTTACCCTTATTTTCCTTGTGGTTATTGTTACCCTTGCGCCTATGGCTACCTATAATGGCATACAAATCCCTGTTGCCACACTGGTGGCACTGGCGGTTTGCCTTATCCCCACCACTATTGGCGGTTTGCTTTCCGCCATTGGTATTGCGGGTATGGACAGGGTAACACGCTTTAATGTTATCGCCATGTCCGGTAAAGCTGTGGAAGCCTGCGGCGACGTAGACACCATGATTTTGGACAAAACAGGCACTATCACCTTTGGTAACCGTCTGGCAGACAGTTTTACGCCTGTGCACGGTGTGACCAATGACGAACTGGCCCGCTGCGCGATACTGAGTTCCCTGCAGGACGATACCCCGGAAGGGAAGTCTATTGTAGAACTGGGGAAACGCCTTGGCGTAAAAATAGCGGACGATTGTATGGAAGGCGCAGAATTTTTGCCCTTCACCGCCCAGTCCCGCATGAGTGGTGTTAATCTGGCGGATGGTACACGCATACGCAAAGGCGCTTCTGATGTGATAGAAAGCCATGTGCTTGCCGAAAACCCTGAAACACCTAATCTGCTTGCTATACCGGACGATGCACGCGCTGTTATCACCAATATTGCCAGCAAGGGTGGTACCCCCCTTGTGGTAAGCAAAAACGGCAAAGTCATGGGTGTTATTTATCTGAAAGACACCATTAAACCTGGGCTTGTAGAGCGTTTTGCACGCCTGCGCCGTATGGGCATACGAACTATTATGTGTACGGGGGATAACCCCTTAACCGCTGCCGCCATTGCCCATGAAGCGGGTGTAGATGGTTTTGTGGCAGAATGCCGCCCGGAAGACAAAATTAAATGTATCCGCGGGGAACAGGCATTGGGTAAGGTTGTGGCTATGACAGGGGACGGCACGAACGACGCGCCGGCTCTTGCCCAGGCAGATGTGGGCCTTGCCATGAACAGTGGGACAATTGCCGCCAAGGAAGCTGCCAATATGGTGGATTTGGATTCTGACCCCACCAAGATTATTGAAGTGGTGGAAATAGGCAAAGAACTGCTTATTACCCGTGGCGCGCTTACCACCTTTAGTGTTGCCAATGACGTGGCCAAGTATTTTGCCATTATCCCTGCCATGTTTGTGGCGGTTATTCCCCAGATGCAGGCGCTGAATATTATGGGTCTGGCTTCTTCTTCCTCTGCCATTCTTTCCGCGCTTATTTTCAACGCAATCATTATTCCCCTGCTTATCCCTCTGGCCTTAAAGGGTGCAGGCTTTAAGCCCGGTTCATCAGGTTCCATACTGGCCCGTAATATGATGGTGTATGGTCTTGGTGGTCTTATTGCCCCCTTTGTGGGTATTAAGCTTATTGACCTGTGTGTAGCCCCGTTTATGGCCGGTCTTGGAATATAAGGAGAAAGTATTATGTCATTTGTTAAAGAATTTCGCCAGGCTCTGATTCTTAGTCTTATTATGCTTTTCCTTTGCGGGATTGTGTATCCTTACGCACTTGCAGGGGCAGGGCATATCCTTGCGCCGGAAAAAGCCTCAGGCAGCCTGTTGTATATGGATGGCAAGGCCGTAGGTTCCGCTCTTGTGGGGCAGGATTTTACAGATCCCCGCTTTTTGAAGGGCCGTCCTTCTGCGGTTGGCTATAACACCTATACAGCGCAGGCACTTGCAGACGGTGAGTATGGCGGTGTTGCTTCCGGTTCTGCCAACTATGGCGCCAGTAACCCGGATCTTGCGGCCCGTGTAGCCGCGGATATGGAGGCTTTTCTGGCCGCTCACCCTGGGGTAAAACAGGAAGATATACCAACAGACCTGCTTACGGCTTCCGGTTCCGGTCTTGACCCGCACATCTCCCCTGCGGCTGCTAAAATCCAGATACCAACTCTGGCCCAGCATACAGGCTTGTCAACAGAAACACTAACCGCTATAATTGACAAACACACAGCCGGGAAAACGGCTGGTATCTGGGGTGGTGAAACTGTGCATGTGCTGAAAGTGAATATGGATATTGCCCGCGAACTTGGGATAAGCCCCCAAAACAGCAACACCTCTGTGGAGTAACGTATGGCGCCGCATGAACCTGAAGGCCTGATCAATGGGGTAAATGTTCCGGATTCTCTGACAACAGGCTTAGAAATGGCCTCAGAAACAGACCCAGCAATGGGTACGGGAGCAACCTCAGAAACAGGCCCAGGTGTGGCGCAGGGTTCACTCAAAATCTTTTTTGGCTACGCAGCTGGCGTAGGGAAAACCTACGCCATGCTGTCTGCCGCACACGCAGCCAAAAAAGCGGGTGTGGATGTTGTGGCAGGCTATGTGGAACCCCACATGCGCCCTGAAACACAGGCTCTTTTAGATGGTCTGGAAGTGCTGCCCACCCTGCCCATAAATTACCACGGCGCGGTTTTGCAGGAATTTGATCTGGATGGCGCCATACGCCGCCACCCCCAGCTTATTCTTGTGGATGAAATGGCGCACACCAATGCCAGAGGTTGCCGCCATGTAAAACGCTACCAGGATATCCAGGAGCTTTTGCGCCACGGCATTGATGTTTACACAACGGTAAATGTGCAACATGTGGAAAGCCTGAATGACGTGGTGGAATCCATCACAGGCATTACGGTGCGGGAGCGTGTGCCGGATAAGGTTTTTGACAGCGCAGACCATGTGGAGCTTGTGGATATTGAGCCGGACGAGCTTTTAGGCCGTTTGGAACAAGGCAAAATATACAGGCAAAAACAGGCCAACATGGCCATGGGCAATTTTTTTGCCAGAGAAAATCTGGCGGCTTTACGCGAAATTGCTCTGCGGCGTACAGCGGATATTATTAACCGCACGGTGGAGAAAAATAAATCGCTTCTGCACAGGAATGATTATTTCACCAATGAGCATCTTCTTGTCTGCCTTTCCAGTTCTCCATCCAATGCTAAAGTTATACGCACGGCAGCCCGTATGGCAGAAGGATTCCACGGCAGGCTGACCGCACTTTTTGTGGAAACCTCCTCTGCCCTTTCTCCTGAAAATAAAGCAAGGCTGGAAGCAAACGCGCGCCTGGCGGAAGAGCTGGGCGCAAACCTTGCTTCTGTAGAAGGGGACGACGTGCCCTGGCATGTGGCGGAATTTGCCAAAGCCAGTGGAGTTTCCAAAATTGTGATAGGCAGACCCGGCACAGACGGGATATGGTTTTTTAGAAAGCCCAATCTTTTGGATCAATTAATCACCTTGGCCCCCAATTTAGATATATTTGTTATCCCCAACCAGATGCAGGGTAATGTTTTGCCTGTCCGGCGTGCGCCCAAGTTTAAACCTTTTTCCGGTTTGCGTATCTCCTGGCAGGATGTTTTGTGGGGCGCCGGCTTTCTTGCCGGCAGCACGGTTGTGGGTTTTGCGTTCAGGGCCTTAGGGTTTAGTGAATCTACCACTATTATGGCTTACATGCTGGGGGTCTTGCTGGCTGCCATGCATACCAGTGGCCTTTTTTTCAGTACCTTGTACGCACTGGCAAGTGTGCTGGCCTTTAATTTCTTTTTTACAGAGCCACGGTTCAGTTTTCAGGTAAATGACCCTGCCTATATTGTCACCTTTGCCGTTATGCTGGTGGCTTCCGGTGTTATCAGTACACTGGCCAAACGCCTTCAGCAGCAAAAAAGTTTGGCATCACAAAGGGCATACCGCACTTCTCGCCTGCTGGAAACAAGCCAGAAACTTCAGGCTGCCAGAGATTACCAGGAAATTATCCGCGAAACAGGCCGGCAGCTTATGCATTTGCTTGGCAGAACGGTTATTATGTACCCCGCGCGCGATGGGGTGCTGGGCTCGCCTGTCAGCATGGAAGCCGCAGACCAGGCGGATATGCAGGCCTGGACAGGCAAAGAAGAACGCGCCGTGGCAGAATGGAGCTTGCGTAACCGTAAACAGGCAGGCGCCGGCACCAGCACATTGCCGGGGGCGCGGTGCCTGTATCTTTGTATACGCGGGCAGGAGGAATCTTTAGGGGTTGCCGCAGTTGTTGTGGATGGTAATCCTTTGGATTCTTTTGAAAAAGGTTTGTTTATGGCTGTGTTGGGCGAATGTTCACTCGCCCTGGAAAACGAACGCATACGCGAAAGTAAGGACACAGCGTTTTTGCAGGCCAAACAGGAGTCTTTGCGGGCCAATATGCTCCGTGCTATATCGCATGACTTACGCACCCCGCTTACCAGTATTTCCGGCAATGCCCACCTTTTGCTCAGTAATGGAAAAGAACTTCCGGAAGAAACCCGCCAGCGTCTGTACGCGGATATTGACGATGACGCCGCATGGCTTATCAGCCTTGTGGAAAATATTCTTTCTGTTACGCGCCTTGAAGATGGGACACTTCCTTTAAAGCTGGAACCGGAACTTGTGGGCGATTGTATACGGGAGGCCCTGCGCCATGTCCATCACCGTAGCGCGGATCACCATGTGGAAGTACTGCTGGAAGACGAACTGCTTCTTGCCCGTATGGACGCCCGCCTTATTATGCAAGTTATTGTGAACATGGTGGATAATGCCATTAAATATACGCCGGAAGGTTCAGTCATCACATTGTCTGCCAGGCGCCAGGGCGAAGAAGTACGCATTTGTGTGGGGGACAATGGCCCGGGTATCCCGGACGATGCCAAAGAACACCTTTTTGATATGTTTTTTACAGCCTCGCAAAACCAGGCGGATAGCCGCCGAGGTCTTGGACTTGGGCTTTCGCTGTGCAAATCTATTGTGGTCGCACACGGTGGGCAAATTGCCGTACAGGATAACATTCCCCATGGCAGTTTGTTTGTTTTTACCTTGTCTGCCGCGGAGATACCCTATGAATAAACCTCTTGTGCTTATTGTGGAAGATGACAAAGCGGTGCGCAATCTGCTGTCCACTGCTTTGGAAGTGAATGGATACGCATGCCGCAGCGCGGAAACAGGCCTTGCTTCCCTGCAGGAAGCCCTTTCCTATAAACCGGATGTTATTCTTTTAGATTTGGGCCTGCCGGATATGAATGGCATGGATATTTTGCGCAAAATACGCTCCTGGTCCAATGTGCCTATTATGGTGGTAACGGCCCGGGATGAAGATAAAGATAAAGTGGAAGCTTTTGACGCAGGCGCAGACGATTATGTGGTAAAACCCTTTAGTGTGGATGAGCTTATGGCGCGCCTAAGAGCCACTTTGCGCCGCGCCCGCTTTAGCGCAGATTCTGTGCAGGATTCCGATACATTCCATAATGGGGATTTATGTATTGATTATGCAGGTGGACGCGCATTTTTACATACAGCAAATGGGGAAGAAGAACTGCACCTTACCCCTATGGAATATAAAATGCTTTGCCTTCTCGCAAAACATACAGGCAAAGTGCTGACACACCAGTTTCTTTTTAAAGAGCTGTGGGGCAGAAGCATAGAGAGCGAAGGCTCGCACTTGCGGGTGCTTATGGCTTCCTTACGGAAAAAAGTGGAAGGGGACAATGCCTCCCCTCAGTATTTCCAAACACATATGGGTGTAGGGTACCGTATGGTGAATGTAGGGGATAAGTGAAAACACGTTGTTTTGTATAAAGCATGTTGGGCAATACACAAAAACACTTTGAAGCCTTGCCTGTAATATATTGGAATAAATTAGAATTTATATTAAAGCCTTTGCGGAATTACCTGCAAAGGCTTTTGTCTGTGGTGGTGCGCCCGACAAGAATCGAGGGGGAAAAGTTTGACAATGATTAATAATGAAGATATATTTTATACCAAGGAAATATCATTATGCCCCTAAAAAGTGTTGTTATTAAGTACACCAAACAGGCTTGGAAAGGCCGCGAAAAGCTTACCGAAGACGAAAAAGCTTCCCTTGATTTTCTCGAGCAAGACTTACTCCAAACAGCAGGCAAGCCCTATAATAGGGGCTGGCAAAGCTTTGGTAAGCTGGACAATAACAATACCTTCCATTGTCATATTACATACCGCAAAGTCGCGGTTTGGAAGATTGAAGAAAATGGAGGTATACTTGATATTGTGTTTTGCCATTTTGAGTATATTGGCACACGCGAAAAAGCCCCGTATTAACGAAAGGAAACGTAGTATGACACAAGCAACCCCTCCCTCTTTTGTATCTTTGGCGCATATAGCCATACCCTGCGATACAATGCCCCTTCTTATGGAGCTTGTTCGGCGTTTAGGGGGTGAAGTTATTCCCGATGATGGCGAAACTATCACCGTTCCCCCCATGCCCGAAAAAGAACGCATAGGGCGTATGGTGCGTGGTGCACGAGTGCGGGCTGGTATGACCCAAAAAGAGCTTGCCAAGGCTATTTCTGTACCTCAAGGCCATATAAGCGAATACGAAACAAACAAACGCCCTATTCCAGCCGCCAAAGTGGCTTTGCTGGCCCAAGTGCTGAACACGGTAGAAGAGCATTTTACACCCAGGTAAACGTTCAGTGAAAGGGCAAATTTTTGCAAACAAGTAACTAAAGTATCAGCAGAATAATGCTTAAATTTTGCCATTAACCACAAGGAAATTCTATGCCTTGCACAAAGCCTTTTCTTGAATACGCTCGCAATAACTTGTATGAGCGCGGTTTTTTTGAAGAAGAAATGCCACACCTGCTTAGTGCATTCTACTCAGTTATATTTTTTGCACAAGCTTGCCCCCATTTTCAACGCAAAGGTTGGAAATAGGGTTGGAAATCTATTTTAGAGTATGGAAAAAGCCCTTGCGATTTTACCCGCAAAGGCTTTTGTACATTCTGGTGCGCCCGACAAGAATCGAACTTGTGGCCTACAGCTTAGGAGGCTGTCGCTC
>CAZJOG010000082.1:0-10070 GCA_964547565.1 uncultured Desulfovibrionaceae bacterium | reverse complement strand
CAAGGCCAAGATTGGCGGCAAAAAAGCGGGTGTGGTATTTGCCAAAGGTAGAAGCCGCAAAGTATTTGTTGGTGCTTTTGCTGGTGCTGCTGCCATACAGGGCGGATATATCTGCCTGTATATTGCCATAGTTTACCAAAGCGTATACACCGCCGGAAACACTTTCCGCCGTTATATCTGTGCCACTGCCTATCCTGTTTTTTGCAGGGTGAATAGCAGCGTTTGCATAGCCAAGGGTAAGGCCTGCCAGAATATTTTCATGCGCCAGTATGTCGTAGCCCACATTCAGGGCGTAGGTATTGGCCTTCATGCCGGGTTTGTTTTTTTCTGTCTGCAGGTGCGACCACGCGCCTGCGCCCGCTACCCACGCACGGCTTGCATCTGTAAAGGAAAACGCTGGGATACTGCCGAAAGCACTGCCAGACGCAAGGCCCTGTGTGTTTTGCCCCATTTTGCCGGAATGGTTTGTGATATTGTGGAACGCAAGGCTTGCCATATTTTTGCCAAAAAGCGCCGCTGCTGTCTGGGCACTGCCGGATGCTGTGTTAATGTCCTGCACAGGGGGTTCTGTGCCGCCTGTGGTGTAAACATCGTCCAATGCCCAGAGTATATCTTCACTTTCACGGTACGCGCCAGAACCAATAAGGCCGGTTGTGGTGAGTGCGCTTGTGTCAATGCCAAAAGATTCCGGGAAGTCTTTGGGGGCAAGTTTGGTGGTAACAGCAAGGTTGTAGCCGCTGGGGTTTTGTGTCCACACGGCGCTCATAGCGGCATTGTTGATATTGCTGTAAATGCCGTTATTAAAGGTAGTGGCTGTTATAACATTTGTGTAGGTGTGGGTTTGCCCGGGGGTAAATTGGGCAAGGTCTGCGGATAAACGAAACTGGGACCCAGAGGTGATATTAACGGTTGTGGCGTTAAGTTTGCTGGCATTGCCGCTTTGGTCAATGGTAAAACGCAAAATAGAACCGCGTGTGGTGTTAAAACTGCTGTTTGTATGGGTAGCTAAATCCAGCACGGCGTTTGTGCCCATAAGGTGCAAGGTGCCTTCTGTAAGGTTAAAGGTGGTTTTGCTTGCCAAATTACTTACACCACCTAAATGCCATACCCCTTCGCCTGTTTTATGGAGTGTAAGGTCAAGGTTGTTAAAGGTTATGGAAGAAGGGGCAATAAGGTTATCCGGCTGGCTGGCTATGGGATCATACATACGTATTGTGCCGCCGCGCGCAACATAAAAAACACCTGTGGAAGTAAGGTCCGTGTTGGGGGTTGTATTCCCAAAATATATGGCATTTGGCCCATTTTTATCTGTATTACCCTGGAAAAGAAAAAGTTGCCCACTGTTTGCGGCAAAGGTATGCCGTGTATCATTTTTCCGTGCATTAATAAAAATAGCCCCACCCAGGCCGGAAGTTGCATCTGTGGTGTTTAGGCTGCTGGCTTTGTTGTTTATAAAGGAAAAAGTGCCGGAAAAAGTGGAATTGGACTGAACCGCCACATAGATAGCCCCACCCAGGCCGGAGCTGTAGCTAAGACCACCACTTGCCGCACTGCCCCCTGTGGCGCCGTTGTTAGCAAACAGGTAAACACCATTGTGGAATGTAAGACCTTCGGTTTTGTTGTTGGCAGTATTCTCAACCGCGTATATTGCGCCGCCATGGCCAGAGCTGCTGCTATCGCCGCTGTCCTCTGCATTACCCCCTGTGGCGCTGTTGCCACTAAATGTGTATGTGCCATTAAAAAAGGTTATCGTGCTGTTTGCATTAATAGCGCCACCCTGGCCGGATCCATCGCTGCTCTGCCCGCTGTTTGTGGCATTCCCCCCCTGGGCACTGTTGTTTGTAAATACATACACACCATCCATAAATATAAGGGGGAAGTAGCCTGTGCCTATTGCCCCACCGTGGCCAGACAAGGGGGTTATTCTGTTAGGGCTGGCATTGGCCCCCACGGCTTTGTTAGCGGAAAATACATACACACCATCCATAAACGTAAGGGGGGCATTAGCGAATATAGCCCCACCTCGGCCACCAGCACCGGCAGATGGAGGAGGTACGGTATTATCCCCCCCGTATACACTGTTGTTTGCAAAAATGTAATTGCCATCTCTAAACGTAAGGGGAGCATGAGTGAATATAGCCCCCACCACTCCCTTGAGCAAGTGGACCTGTATCTCTCTTTATACCAAAGTTTTGTATGGTAAGGGTATACGCGCGGGGGGAGCTGATGGTAAGGGCAGAATTTGCGGTAAGCAGGCGGCCATTGCTGTTTTCCCGTCCAAGGTTACCGGCAGCGTCAAAATTATAGCCTTCTGTCACTACGCCACGCAACACACGGTTTTGAACAAAATTAAAGTTTAACCCTGTTATGCCAGGCGCAACCATACTGTTGTGGTTGTTTGTAAAAGAAATGCTGTTTGTCACATACAGTTGTTTTAAACCTGCGCCATTGTTTATGGCCGCATCAAACGTGTGTTCATCCCCTGTATGTATTGTTGATTCTGCCGCCCACGCACTACAAGGGGCAACAAAACAAAAAATCAATCCAATAAACAGGACTACACAACGTATTACGTGAGCGTGTAAGTAGCCAACAAATGGAACAAAGTCCGCCACTTGTCTTGCTATAGCATGAAAAAAGAACTGGCGCATGGTGTTTTCCTGGATTTGTTTAAAGGAACGTAGGGGCGCTGCACGCCGTGTGGGTTGTGGGGAAGAACTGTTTCTCATATAACGGCATGCTTTTGTTATGTCAAGCTGGGTTTATTATTTTTGGGCTGTATCCCACACAAGAGGGCTTCCTAAAATAACCCTCTTGTGGAATTAATGGTAGACCCCGATAGTGGAGGAACACTATCGGGGTCAGTTTCTTTAACTTCAACAAGTTGAGGAGGCTAGGGGTTCGCACGGGGGGCGGGGTGTTACTAGCACCTTGCCCCTATCCTTTTCCTCGTTAGTGTTAAGATAAAGGGCTTACAAAAAGCTGTCAAGTAGAAAAATTTTGCTTTTTCTTTATGCCAGCACTTTTTCCACAGGCACAAATGGTTTAGCCATGGCTTCTGCTACGGCTTCGTAACAAATGTGCCCGTTGCAGGTGTTTATACCTTTGGCAAGCGCGGCATCGTCCTTACAGGCTTTTTTCCAGCCTTTATCCGCCAAAGCCAGAGCATACGGCATGGTCACATTGGTCAGGGCGTAGGTGGATGTGCGCGGCACAGCGCCCGGCATATTAGCCACAGAATAATGGATAACCCCGTGGGCTTCATAGGTGGGGTTGTCGTGCGTGGTTATGCGGTCAATAGTTTCCACAGAGCCGCCCTGGTCAATAGCCACATCTACAATAACACTGCCGGGGTGCATGGCTTTTACCATTTCTGTTGTCACCAGTTTAGGCGCTTTTGCACCCGGGATAAGCACAGCGCTTACCAGTAAATCCGCCTCGCGCACAGTTTCCGCAATATTCAGGGGGTTAGAAGCAAGGGTTTGTATGCGTGAGCCAAAAATATCATCCAGATAACGCAGGCGGTCTATATTCGTATCTAAAATAGTTACATGCGCGCCCAGACCCATGGCTATTTTTGCCGCCCCTGTTCCCACAGTGCCGCCGCCAATTATAGCCACCTTGCCCGCCTTTACACCTGCCACCCCACCAAGCAGAATACCCACACCGCCGTAAGGTTTGGTGAGAAGCTGCGCGCCTATTTGCGTGGCCATACGGCCGGCTACCTCACTCATGGGTGCAAGAAGCGGCAGGGATTTGTTGGGCAATTGTACAGTTTCATACGCTATGCCCACCACTTTGTTATCTACAAGGGCTTTGGTCAGCTCTGGTTCCGGAGCAAGGTGCAAGTAGGTAAAAAGAATAAGATTTTCGCGGAAAAACCCATACTCTTGCGGCAGGGGTTCTTTCACTTTAATAATCATTTCTGCTTTTGCCCATACATCTGCGGCAGATAAAAGAGTTGCGCCAGCCGCTTTATATTCTTCGTCAGTTATGCGGCTACCAAGGCCCGCGCCTTGTTCCACAAAAACAGTATGCCCGTGATTTGTCAGGCTTTTTACGCCGGCAGGAGTGATGGCCACACGGTTTTCGTTGGACTTAATTTCCTTGGGAATGCCAATATACATGCGTTTTTCCTTGCTAAAGGCTGAAGGTTAAACCAAAACTGTTCACCGAAGCCTATTATCGCTTAATTTCACAATGCTTGCAAGGAGATAGATTACCCGTTAAAACCCTTGGCATAGGCATACGCCTGTATTATCTTTTTAACACTGCGGTGTGCGTTTTTCTTGCACCAAAGTGAAACACTTTACTTTTTTGCCTACTGGGCCAAAACGGCCACTGACACTAAGATTTTCTGCGTGGAAGCCAACCCCTTGCGTCTTCCACGGCGCAATTTTCTTTTTAAGGAGCCCCTTATGGAAACACGCGTTGCCCTTGTGGGTATTATTGTGGAAGACGTTAACGCAGCCGAACATATTAATGCCCTTTTGCATGAATACGGCCCGTACATTATTGGACGTATGGGTATACCTTACAGACAGCGCGGTATTAATATCATCAGTGTGGCTATGGACGCCCCGCAGGATGTTATAAGCGCCCTTTCCGGAAAAATAGGCAAGCTGACAGGCGTTAGTGTTAAAACAGCGTACTCCAATGTGGTGACCTATGTGGACAATTAATACATTACTCAACACCCTGACCAGCCAAAATTATCTTTCCCCGGAAGAATGGCTTTATCTTTTATCCCATCTGCAAAAAGAAGACCAAAACTCTTTGTTTGCGCGCGCACGCTCTATCCAGCAACAGCATTATGGTAAAAAAGTCTTTATGCGCGGCCTTATAGAAATAAGTAACTTCTGTAAGAACGACTGCCTCTATTGCGGCATACGTAAAAGTAATACCCACGCCGCCCGTTACAGACTCACCACAGACGAAATACTGGACTGCTGTGAGCAAGGCTATGCCCTTGGCTTCCACACCTTTGTTTTACAAGGTGGAGAAGACCCCCATTTTACAGAATCATACGTCCTGGATATAATCCACGCCATAAAATCGCACTTCCCGGATTGCGCCCTTACCCTCTCTCTGGGGGAAAAAACACGGTCCACCTACCAGGCATTTTACAACGCAGGCGCAAACCGTTACCTCCTGCGCCACGAAACCGCAGACCCCACCCACTACAGCGCCCTGCACCCTGCCGCCATGTCCTGGCAAAACCGCATGGACTGCCTGCGTACCCTGCGCGAAATTGGCTTCCAGACAGGGTGCGGCCTTATGGTTGGCTCCCCTTTGCAAACAACCGCCTCCCTTGTCCAGGATATGCTCTTTATGCAAGACTTTAAACCCCAAATGGTGGGCATTGGCCCCTTTATCCCCCACCATCAGACCCCCTTTGCCACAGAACCCGCAGGCTCCCTTGACCTAACCCTAAACCTGCTTGCCCTTACACGCCTTATGCTGCCACAGGTGCTTTTGCCCGCCACAACCGCCCTCGCAAGCCTGGACCCGGAAGGCCGCGAGCTTGGTATTCTTGCCGGCGCTAATGTTGTTATGCCTAACCTTTCCCCACGCAGCGCACGCGAAAAATACCAGCTTTATAATAATAAAGCCCATACAGGCGCAGAAAATGCGCACGATGTGGACCTGCTCCGCGCCCGCCTTGCCGCCATTGGCTACGAACTCTCCGGAGAAAGAGGCGATTACGGTGGGGGATGAAGAGTTTTTGGGGGAAGGAAAAACTTTTTTGTGAACAAAAAAGTTTTTCCTTCCCCCAAACCCCCATCCTTTTCAAAAAAAACTTTTTAATTGTATTGATAAACGCTTTATTAATTCTAACGGGTAAGCCCGTCTGACCCGAAAGGAAGCATTATGTATAATCCCAAGTCTCATCAAGCCTTTGAATTTATTGACCACAACGAAGTGGAAGCCACCCTTGCCTTTGCCGCAGAACATGCCCAGAATCCGGAATTTGTGGAGGCTATTCTGGAAAAAGCGCGTTTGAAAAAAGGTTTGGATCACCGCGAAGCCTCTGTTCTTCTTGCCTGCAACCTGCCGGATAAAATCCACGCTATGGAAGAACTTGCCAAAGAAATAAAACGCGACTTTTACGGCAACCGTATTGTACTGTTCGCGCCTCTTTATCTTTCCAATTACTGCATTAATGGCTGTGTGTATTGCCCGTATCATAAAAAAAATACCCATATTACCCGCAAAAAACTCACGCAGGAAGAAATAGCCAGAGAAGTTATTGCCCTCCAGGATATGGGCCACAAACGCCTTGCCCTTGAAACAGGGGAAGACCCCGTCCATAACCCTATTGAATATGTTTTAGAATCTATCAAAACCATCTATAGCATCAAACACAAGAATGGTTCTATACGCCGCGTTAATGTTAATATTGCCGCCACCACAGTGGAAAACTACGCAAAACTCAAAGCCGCCGGCATTGGTACATATATCCTTTTTCAAGAAACATACCATAAAGCCAGTTATGAAAAACTTCACCCCACAGGCCCTAAGCACAATTATGCGTACCATACAGAAGCTATGGACCGCGCCATGCAGGGCGGTATTGACGATGTTGGCCTTGGTGTACTCTTTGGCCTTGAAATGTATAAATATGAATTTGCCGCCCTGCTTATGCACGCCGAACACCTTGAGGCTGTCTATGGCGTTGGCCCGCACACTATCAGTGTTCCACGCATTAAACGCGCAGACGGTATTGATCCCTCTACATTCGACAATGGCATAGACGATGATACTTTTGCCAAAATATGCGCCTGCATCCGTATTGCAGTGCCCTATACAGGCATGATTGTTTCTACCCGCGAAAGCCAGGCTGTACGCGAGCGCGTGCTGGAGTTGGGCATTTCCCAAGTCAGCGGCGCCTCCCGCACCAGCGTGGGCGGCTATTGCGAGCCTGAGCCGGAAGAGGAAAATTCCGCCCAGTTTGAAGTAAGCGATAACCGCACCCTGGACGAAGTAGTCAACTGGCTTATGCAAAACGGGCATATACCCAGCTTTTGCACAGCCTGCTACCGCGAAGGCCGCACAGGCGAACGCTTTATGTCCCTCTGTAAGTCCAAACAAATACAAAACTGCTGCCACCCTAATGCCCTTATGACCTTGCAGGAATACCTGGAAGACTACGCCACCCCGGAAACAAAAGCCCTTGGTGAATCCCTGATCAAACAGGAACTTCCCCATATACCCAAGGAAAAAGTGCAGCGCCTTACAACAGAACGCCTCGCCAAAATCCACAACGGCGAACGGGACTTTTGTTTTTAGGGAGAGGGAAGAGTTTTTGGGGGAGGGGAGTAACCTTTTTCCGGCTTTGCTGGATTAAGAGGCCGTAAGTCGCGTTGCTCCAACGGCCTCTATATGTGAACAAAAAGGTTCTCCCCTCCCCCAAACCCCCTCCCCCCTCCAAAAAAACTTTTTAATATAAATTATTAACGTATTGTAGCAGAAAACTTACATCGTAATAAAGGCCTTTTGTATGCCAACCGGGTATACAATTTTTGAAAAACTTAGAGACACAATCTTTCCAAAGCCATTTATTACCGTGTATGTGCCGCGCGGCGATGTTGCGTAGCAACACGCAAGCGGCATATACAGGGCAATAAGGGGGTTTGGGGGGGAGCCCCCTAAAGGGGGTTAACTCCCCCTACACTATGTGAGGGGGAGTAAATATCCCCCCCAAAGTTCTTTCTTCAGGGGTACACTATGTCTTTTTTAAACGAAACACCGCGGGCGAATCGTCTGCATATTGGATTTTTTGGCAAGCGCAACAGTGGCAAGTCGTCCCTTGTGAATGCGTTTGCGGGGCACAATGTGGCTATTGTTTCGGACACGCCCGGCACTACAACGGACACAGTCAACAAATCTATGGAAATACATGGATTAGGGCCCTGTGTATTAATGGACACCGCGGGGTTTGATGATGAAGGGGTGCTGGGTGCGCTGCGGGTAGAAAAAACCAGAGAAGCCGCGGAAAAGGCGGATATTGCGGTGTTGCTTTTTTCTGGGGTTGGGTATGAAGAGGAGCTGGAGTGGCTGGATTATTTCAGGAAAAAGAAAAAGCCTGTGCTTTGTGTATTAAGCAAGGCGGATACATTTTTGGATGCTGGGGTAAAGCTTGAGGAGCTGGCGAAGTTAACGGGGGAGAATAAACCCGTGGCTGTGAGCGAGGGAAATGCGGCTTTGCTGGCGGCGTTTAAGGAAGAGCTGGTAAGGCTTTTGCCGGAGGATTTTCAGTCGCCCACAATTTTGGGGTCATTGGTAGAGAAGGGTGATTTGGTGATGCTGGTGATGCCGCAGGACATCCAGGCGCCCAAGGGGCGGCTTATACTGCCGCAGGTGCAGGTAACGCGGGAATTATTAGACAGGCATTGTATTATCCATTCCACTACGGTGGAGACTTTGCCGCAGGCGCTTGCCGCTTTAGTGTATCCGCCAAAGCTTATTATCACAGATTCGCAGGTTTTTGGGGCTGTGTATGGGCAAAAGCCGGCGCAATCTATGCTGACATCTTTTTCCATATTATTTGCGGCGCATAAGGGTGACATACGGTATTATGCGGAGAGTGCGGCGGCATTACATACGCTCACGGCACATTCGCGTGTGCTGATAGCGGAATGTTGTACACACGCGCCTATGGAAGAAGACATTGGCAGGGTGAAAATACCGCGTATGCTGCGGCAAAGAGTGGGGGAGGACCTTACGGTGGATATTGTGAGTGGTTCTGACTTCCCGCAGGATTTAACGCCCTATGACCTTGTGATCCAGTGCGGGGGCTGTATGTTTAACCGCGCGCATGTTCTTGCGCGGGTAGAGAGGGCCAAAAAACAGGGTATCCCCATGAGTAATTACGGGATAGTTCTGGCGGAATTACAGGGAATTTTGGATAAGGTGGTGTATCCGGAAAGTTGAAAATGGCACTCATATTCTGTTTTGGGCAGCTTGGTATACCTGCAATTTTTCTCTTTTACCTACAGCGATGACCGTAACATAGACAATATCGTCTTCTACGCGATATACTAATCTATAGCCTGCTTTATGGAGTTTTATCTTGTAACAGTCCATAAAGCAGGCTATAGATTAGTATATCGCGTAGAAGACGATATTCTAATCTATAGCCTGCTTTATGGAGTTTTATCTTGTAACAGTCCGCCATTCCGTGAAGAGCTGCGGAAGGGATGCGGGGATTTTGCAAGCGTTCTGAGAGTTTTTTCTTGAATTGGTTTTGCAGGGTGCTGTCAAGGCGTTTCCACTCGTCCAAAGCTTTTTCGTGGAAACGGAGCTTATAAGACATTGAGGTCAACTTCTACAAAAGGGCCCTCCAAACGTTCCAGCACAAGTTTTTTATCTGCGGCATCTTCCAGGCAATCTAAAAGATGCTCAAAATATGTGGCAGAAAGTAAGTAGGCTTCGGGTTTATTATGGTTGAGTACGGCAATGGGGTCATTGCCGGCTTCTGAAAGAATAGAGGCAAGATTACGCTTAAGCTCTGTAACACTTACGGTTTTTTTGGCATATATGGCTTGCATGGTACCCTCTCTCGCAAAAATAGAACCTGAATTTGATGCCGTATTTAATGCTGAAAATAGCACGTTGTCAAGGCAAAAGTGGGGCTGGGTTTAACGCAGTTTTTGGTTTTTCCCTTTCCTTGCACTCTCTTTTACTCCCCTCTATAATGGCAGCCAAGGCTTTTTTTATTACGCAGGGCGGCCTGTGTGATAGAGTACGCGGTTTGGCAGCCGTGGAAAAGGCGCAAAAGGGGCAGGGAGAGTGGGGTAAGGCGGTAAAAGTCGTGCAGGTGGCTGGAGAGGTCACGCAAATCTTCAAAGGCGCGTCTGAGGCGGCTTTCTGTGCGCACAATGCCCACATAGTTCCACATGGTATTACGGATGCTGGCCCAGTCTTGGGCGATGAGGGCGGGGTCGTCATTATGTTCATTGCCTGTGCTTTCCCAGGCGGGAATAGCTTCCAGAATATGCGGGGGCAGGTGGTGGCCGGCGGCAATATGGGCGGCTATATCTTCACCGGCGGAGTATCCCCAGAGCAGG
>CAZJOG010000081.1:0-10104 GCA_964547565.1 uncultured Desulfovibrionaceae bacterium | reverse complement strand
GACGGAAAAACGCTCCACAGAATCGTTTATACGGGAGGGGCGGCGTATACCGGCTGTGTCGACAAAAATATACGGCTGGTTATGGAGGAGAAACGGCACGTCCACACTGTCGCGTGTGGTGCCGGCAATGTCGGAAACAATCATACGTTCGCTGCCAATAAGGGCATTAAGAAGGGAAGATTTGCCGGCATTGGGCCTGCCCAAAAGGCATATTTTGATAGGCCCATGGGGGTCAGCAGGCGGGCGGGGCGCGGGTTTGTCCGTATTGTCCTGTACGTCTGGGGTGTCTGGGGTATCGGGGGCTTCTACATCATCAAAATCAGGCAAATCCGCTTCTGGCTTATCAAAATTATCGTCAACAGGGAGAAGTTCGGCAATATCGTCTTCAAGCGCGCGCACATTGTGGCCATGCTCCGCCGATACCCCCAGAAGAGGGAAACCAAGGCGGTGAAATTCTGTCAGAAAAAGATCTTCCTGTTCCGGGCCGTCCACTTTGTTAACAACACCAAGCACAGGTTTATTGGCGCGGCGCAGGCGGTTGGCAAGGGCTTCATCAAAAGGGGTAAGGCCTTCGCGGGCGTCCAGCACAAGGCAAAGCACAGCGGCTTCTTCAATAGCGGCTTCTGCCTGGGCCAGAATTTCCGCTTCAAAACCGCGTAAATCCTTGGGGGCATCTGTCTGGATATTCGGATTGCCAGAAAGGGAAAGGCCGCCGGTGTCAATAAGAATAAAAGTCTGGCCTTCGCGTGTGCGGACAAAACCTTCCATACGGTCGCGGGTAACACCGGGTCTGTCGTGGGTAATGGCGCGCTTGCTGCGGATAAGCCGGTTAAACAGGGAAGACTTGCCCACATTGGGGCGGCCTAAAAGGGCAACCTTGGGCAGGGCAGGGTTAAAGACCGGGATATGGGCAGAGGGCAAATCAGATGCAGCAGAGCGGGAAAAAGACGGCGGAGACGGGGACTTTTTGGAAGGCATAGTTTTTCCTTAGGGAAAAAGGGGGAGGAACAGGGCATACAGAGAGGTGCAGGGTGAGACTATGGATAACAAAAACCCGGCTGCAGGCTACTTTTTTTTGTTTTTGCGTTTGGCGCGTTCTTTTTCTTTTTTCTTACGTTTGGCTATGGCGTCATTATTGCTGCCACCCATGCCGCCAAAAGTGCCGGGGGGCATACCACCCATACCTGGCATGCCTGGTATTCCCCCCATACCGGGCATTCCGCCAAGGCTGTTCATGTCTGGCAGTCCGGGCAGTCCGGCCATTCCGGGCAGACCTTTGGGCATACCGCCCATGCCCTTGGGCATTTTAGGCATTTTGGGCATGCCTTTTTTACCGCCCATCATGCTTTTCATAACAGTACGCATTTGTTCAAACTGTTTGATAAGCTGGTTCACGTCCTGCACGCGTGTGCCAGAACCTTTGGCAATACGGGCGCGGCGCGGGCCATTCAGGATATCGGGGTTATGCCTTTCCTGCATGGTCATGGAATTGATAATAGCTTCCGTGCGGTTAAGTTCTTTTTCATGGTTGCCCATTTCCCCAAGCTGACCAGCAAGAGCGCCCATGCCCGGGATAAGTTTAAGCAGGGATTCCAAAGAACCCATTTTACGCATACGGCGCATTTGGGTGCGGAAATCTTCCAGGTCAAAGGTGGCCTTTTGCATTTTTTTGGCAAGGGCCGCGGCTTCTTCTTCCTCAATATTTTCCTGGGCTTTTTCGATAAGGGAAAGCACGTCGCCCATGCCCAAAATACGACCAGCCACACGGTCAGGGTGAAATTCTTCAAATTCGGAAAGTTTTTCGCCCACACCCACAAATTTGACACGGGCGCCTGTGACAGAACGGATAGAAAGGGCGGCGCCACCTCTGGCATCCCCGTCCATTTTGGTGAGCACAACACCTGTGATGCCAAGCTTGTTATTAAAGGATTCCGCCACAGTGACGGCATCCTGGCCTGTCATGGCGTCTGCCACAAACAGAATTTCCTGAGGGGTTACCGCATTTTTTATAGAAACCAGTTCCTGCATCAGGGGTTCATCAATATGCAGGCGACCGGCTGTGTCAATAATAACAACAGTGGCCTGTTTTTCGCGGGCATCGGCAATAGCCAGGCGCGCTATTTCCACAGGGTCCATGCCGGGTTTTGTATCAAAGCAGGGCACATCCAGCTGGCGTGCCAAAGTTTGAAGCTGATCAATAGCGGCAGGGCGGTAAATATCCGCAGGGACAAGATAGGGTTTGCGTTTCTGGTTGCGTAAAAATAACGCCAGTTTCCCGGCAGATGTTGTTTTACCGGAACCCTGAAGGCCTGTCATAAGAATGACAGCCGGTTCCTGACCGGCAAGATTAAGGCCGCCCATCTGGGAACCCAAACCTTCCGGGTTGGCCGGGTCGCCCCCTAAAAGCCGCACCAGTTCATCGTGGACAACTTTTACCACTTGCTGGCTGGGGCTTACACCCTTCAGCACTTCCTGCCCAAGGGCTGCGTCCTTCACTGTTTCTGTGAAGTCTTTGACAACTTTATAGTGGACATCGGCTTCCAGAAGCGCCAAACGCACTTCCCGCAATGCCTCCTGTATATTTTGCTCCGAAAGGGTTACCCGGCCGCCAAGCGAGCGGAAGACACCATTAAGGCGCTCTGTAAGGCTTTCAAACATGGAAGTTCCTTAAGTCATATAGATAGAGATGGACGTGCTGTGGGTGAGGGCACAAAAAAAGAGCCTGTGCCTCTATCGCTTTAATTTTTTAGCATTGTTGCCGCCTAAACGCAAGCTGCCCATACCAGAGGAAGGGGTGGCAAAGGATATTCCCGTATCCCAGGTTGTTGACAAAGTCAGCAACCTGCCGGCAGAGGGAATAGGCGCGGCTTTGCCGTGCCGTAAATGACCGAATGCCGTGCCTTTCCGCCCAGCAAGCGAAGCGCGATGGTGGGCGGCGCAAACCCCAACAGGGTTTGTTTTTAGTCTTGGATTCTCCCATATCCCTCTGCTGTTTTTTGTTGTACCCGGCCCCCTTTTTTTCCGGGAAAAGCCACAGTGGCATTGGTTTTTGGCATATTTTTTGCTTACAAAATCAGCAGGGGGCAAGAACTGCCAAAGTGGGAAAATTTGTTCCGCACAGGTCTATTTCTGGGAAAAAATGTGCCACTTGTTTCCTTTTTACCCGCAGGGCTTTTTTGCTACTTCCTCTGGTATTAATGCTTGACCATGTGTTTTTCCAAAATGTAACAGGAAAAGATTCCGGGAGCAGGAGATGAGAAAAATATTAAAAACAACACTTTGTCTGGTTGTTCTATTTTTGCCCGTATTGCCGACGTGGGCAGCAGAAAATTCTTTTTTTCTGATAGCCGGTAATGGTGGCGGCGGCGGTAATGGTGGTGGTGGTAATGGTGGCGGAGGCCATGGTGGTGGCGGTAATGGATACGGTGGAGGAGGCGGTAATGGATACGGTGGAGGTTATGGGGATGGCACAGGTTCTGGCACACACGATGGCTCAGGCTTAGGCCCAGGTGGTGTGCAGGGTGGTGCGGGAAATCGGCTGATAACCGAACCTGATGGTTCTGTTGTGCGCCCCGGCTCTGGCGTTCGTGTTCTGCCAGATGGCACAAGAATTCACCCTGACGGTACAGTGGTGACACCAGAAGAAGTGGGTATACACAAAAAATAATATGCAGATGTTTTATCATGTGGCAACAGTGTTGTGGCCGCAGTATGCATAAGGCACTGTATTGGTATGGCAGGCAATTTTTATGCCGGTTTTTTCTCTCCACTTTTTCCGTATCTTACTCCTCTATCTGCCTGCTGTTTTTCTTTTGACAGAAAATATATCCATGGGTATGTTGCGCAAAACTTCCCGGATTAAAACAATGACCAGGGAGCATGTATGAAAAAAACGATGATGTGGGCGATAGTTTTTGCACTTTGTTTTTTAGGTGGCGCCACTGCCATGGCAGAACTTCCCACACTCTTTACAGGCCGGAATACAACAACGGTTAAAGAGGAAAATACAATGCCTGCACATAGGTGTGTGGATGCCCTGCAGTCTTCTGCTCTTACGGAGACAACACCTTGCATAATAAGCGACTGCGAGACTAAAGAAGACTTGCCTGGTATTAAAATGCCGGATGGCACACGCATACTCCAGGATGGCACCACGCTTTTACCCCCAAAAGCACCACGCTCTTAACGCATTTTTGTTTTTAAACGTGCAATACTGCCGGCGGCAGCGTGAGCGGCTGCCTTTTGGCATACGCCCACCTGTTGTCTGCTATTTGTTGCCTGCTGCTTGATGCCCCGGTTATCTTGCGGTGCTATGGTGTTTCTGTGTTTGTATGCGTCAATATGTGATAGTATACTGTTATATGTTGTGGCGTGTTACAGTATGCAATCAATATGCTTCTGGAAAACGAAAAATACAATACCGCCGATGGTTCAGGGAATTTTTTTATACTTCCAGCAATGCGGTAAGGGAGATACATTCTTTTTCCGCAGCATAAATACCAGCTTGCGCTTTGTATTCCAAATTAACAGCAAACAGAAAATTGACAAAAGACAAAGCTCTCTGTATGAAAGGAAAACGTACTTTTTCAGCAAGAGGATACAAGCTATGGAGAATCGTCTTTATAAGTTTGACTGGTCCTTTGTGGGGGATATCCAGGAAGGTCGCCCCAATCTTGGGGCAATGGTGAATGTAGAGGTATACAGGCTTTTCCAGTATACCCTGCGGGATATTCTGGAAGAAAAATATGGAACAGAAAATGCGGATAAAACCTTGTATGATGCGGGCTTTTTAGCAGGCAAGCATTTTTACGGTAAATTTATCGGCCCATGTGAAGGAATAAGCCAGTTTGTAGAAAAAACGCAAAATGTCTTGCGTGCTTTCAGTATGGGAATTTTACGGGTTGAAGAAGCGGATGCGGAAAATCTTAACTTTATGCTGACAATAAGCGAAGATTTGGACTGTTCCGGTCTTCCGGAATTGTCGCACGGTGTATGCACCTATGATGAAGGCTTTCTTTCAGGCCTTTTTTTTGCGTTTTCCGGCAAAATTTTTGACGCAAAGGAAGTGGACTGCTGGTGCACGGGCGACCGTGTGTGCCGCTTCCATGTAAAACCCAGCGTTTAACCATCTGCAAAGGCACATATATGGCCTCAGAATGGACTCATGAAGAATCGCTCCGGCTGTTAACCTCTATTATTGTGGATCCGCGCTGTTCGGAATCTATTCTGGACAGTATCCCGGAAACAGACCCGGAAACCAAAAACTTGGCGATCCTTCTTTTTAACATACGCGGGCAGATAAAAGCCCTGGCGTCGGGCGATCTGCGCCATTCCACCGGGGGGTATGGGTACTCTGTGGGTATGTTAAAATCCTTAGGGGCAAACCTGCGGCACCTTACATGGAATCTGACTAATGTTGCCAATGGAGAATATGTGGAAGCAGACCCCTTTATGGGCGATTTTTCCGCTTCGTTTAATTCTCTGAGTGACGAACTGCGGGAAAAAGCGAATGAACTTGAAAGTCTTATTGAAAAATATAAAACACTCTCGCATATAGATCCCCTTACCAAACTGCCCAACAGACGGGCATTTTATGAAGAAGCCCTCAGAGAAGTACACCGTGCGTTCCGTACAGAACGGCCGTTGGTGCTTGTGATGGCAGACGTGGATTATTTTAAATCTGTTAACGATACATATGGCCACAAAGTGGGGGATATTGTCCTGCAAAAAGTGGCGGCCCGTTTTCAAGGGGCTTTGCGCGCAACAGATTTGTGCAGCCGCTTTGGCGGGGAAGAATTTCTTATGCTCCTGCCGGAAACCGCCCAGGATGGCGCGCGCCATGTTGTTGCCCGCCTTTTGGAAGGCTGCGCGGCAAAACCTATCCATATTTCCAAGTCCCTTATCCGTGTCACAGTTTCTTATGGGGTTGCCATGCTCTTGCCCGATTATCAGGAAAATGCGGAAATTCAGCTGGACGCAACTATTGCCCGGGCAGATGCCGCACTTTATAAGGCAAAAAATTCTGGCAGAAATCGCGCCTGTTACGATTTTGGGGAAGAAAACTCTTGTGAAACTGGAGATTAAGTCCAGTTTTGCCGCTTTGGCTTAAACCTTTCCCCGGATACTTTGTTTGACAAAGACGCCTCCCTGCCTTATCATTTTTTTTGTCTTTGCACTTTTTCCCCGGAGGAATTATGATAACCTTGACAGAAAACGCCAAAAAAGAGCTGGAAGCTTTTTTTTCGGATAAACCCCGCTCTGGCGTACGTATTTATCTTGCACCCGGTGGCTGACGCGGCCCGCGCCTTGCGCTGGCTCTGGATGAGCCAATGGATGACGATGAGGTAATGGATATTGACGGTTTTAGCTTCTGCATCAATAAAGGCCTGCTTTCCGATATAGGCGGCGCTACTGTTGATCTTACCTATATGGGCTTTACCGTGGAACCCACAATTCCCCTTGCTGCCCCGGCCCCTTCCTGTGGTGGCTGCAGTGGGTCAACAAGCTGTAATATTTAAGTATATTCTTACCCAAAAGCATTTACCTGCAAAACCTGCTGCCCTTTTGAGAGTATTTTCCTGTCATGTATCGCAATTTATTACGGTACGATAAGGATATGCGCCCAAGGTAGTTGGTTTTGCTTTTTAATCCTATGCAATACTGGAAAATATCACCCTCCGGCAATACTACTTTGCTGTGCCCGCAAGGTACTGTGCCCCCTGAAGAAGAGGCAACGCTTGCCGGGCGCCTTATGTCTGAAGATACGGATGTGGAGCAGGTGGGCTTTATCCATTTTGGGGATAAAGCAAAAGGCCTTTTGCCTTCCCTGCGTATGATGGGCGGGGAATTTTGCGTTAACGCCACACGGGCATTTGCGGCTCTTTTATACACACGGTATGCGGCACAGCCTGCCCCCTGTGTTTTTGCTTCAGATAACAGCTTGCGTACCCAGGTGTGTGTTTCTGGTGCGGATGCGCCTGTGCAGGTAGACGTTCAACCTGCCCAAAAAGGTGTTTGCCCGCAGGGGGATTCTCTTTCTGCATACAATGGTTTGCTGGTGTCTGCCCGTTTGGCTTTTGCCACAAACCCTGTTGTACAACGTATTCAGGAAAACATTTTTTTATGCACAATGCCGGGTATTTGCCACCTTGTGTTTTTTTCCGCTGTACCACCCCATCCGCAAAAAATTCTGGACAAAGCGCTTGCCCACCAAACCCTTGCCAAACAGGAAGCCGTGGGGCTTTTATGGCTTAACGCCGCCACTCTTTCGCTTACCCCGTATGTGTATGTGGCAAAAACCCAAAGTTTTGTGGCGGAAACTGCCTGTGGCTCTGGCACATACGCGGCCGCTCTTGCTTTGCGCCAGAGGGATACTTCCGTTTTTTTCCCCATCCGCCAGCCAAGCGGGCATATACTTTCTGTGTCTTTTTCCGGTAATTCCCCGTATGACGCCACCTTAGGCGGGCCTGTGTTTTTTATGGAGCACAAAGAGGTTTAGCGCTTTTCTGTTAATAAACGCGAATTGTTCTCGTTGTTTCACAGGCACGAGGTTTTGCGGGTTTTTATACATTTTGTATGGCTATGTGTTCTAATGGCACAATTCTTTCAATCTCTTTACGCGCCTTTGCTTCTGAAACAGAAAGCTCATACGCAGACTGCATATTAACCCAAAATTCTGCGCTTGTGCCAAAAAAACGGGCAAGACGCAAGGCTGTGTCTGCTGTTATGCCTCTTGTTTCATTAACAATAGCGGAGATACGGCTGGCGGGTACTCCTATTGCCAAAGAAAGAGCATGGGGTGTTATACGCCAGGGTGCAAGAAATTCTTCCCGTAAAATTTCCCCGGGATGTGTGCGTATGCGATGCGTTTCCATAGTACGCTCCTAGGTTATCCCCATAATTTAACATACAACATTTAATGATAATCCACAATTTCAACGTCACAGGCCTTGCCATTTTCAAAGCGGAAACACAGCCGAAACTGGTCGTTTATACGTATGCTGTACTGGCCTTGTCTGTCACCTTTTAGAGCTTCAAGGTGGTTGGCAGGAGGTACAGCCAAATCTTCCAATGTTAGGGCATAGTCCAGCATATCCAGTTTTCGTAAAGCAACACGGGAAAAAGCGGAAAATTTTCTGCTTTTTCCTTCCCGGAAGAGTTCTTCCGTATGTTTGCAGGAAAAATGGAGTATCAAGTTTACCGTTTCCCGTAAAACGTTTTGCATACCATACTGTGTGCAACAAAAAAGTCAAGCAGTCCCCTTTTCCCTGCCTCTGTTTGCCCCTTCATTCTCCGCCTGCGGCCGGCACTTGCCTAAGGGCGACTCTTGTGTTAAGCGTATACATTCTGTTTGTATGACGCATGTTTGTTTTTTTGTGCTGTAAAAACCGCTTGCCCCCTTTTCAAAAGCAGAAACAGCCTTATCCTTTTTTTTGCTGTCCTTCCGGGTTTCCCGGACTGCCAGACGCGAGAGTGGCGGAACGGTAGACGCACCGGACTTAGAATCCGGCGGAGAAATCCGTGAGAGTTCAAGTCTCTCCTTTCGCACCAGATTTTGCAATTCTGACAATACCACTCTAACCACATAACCAAGGCCCAGGCATTTGATGGCGGGCAAGTTATAGAAAATACAAGGAGTTTAGCATGGACCACACCATTGAAGAGCTTTCCCCAGTCAAACGGAAAATTTCCATTTCTGTGCCTGCCGCCGGCGTTAACGCCATTTTGGACGCTACCATCCGCAATTTTGGGCAGGACCTTTCCCTGGATGGCTTCCGCAAAGGCAAAGTACCCCCCAAAGTTATCGAAAGCCGTTTTGGTGAGGAAATTATCAACCGTGCTACAGATACCCTTGTGAATATGCAAGTTTCTTCCCTTCTGGAAGAAAAAAATATCAACCCCATCACCCGTATCCAGTTTGAAGGCGAAAAAATAGCCCGCGATACGGATTTTTCCTTTAGTTTCAGCTTTGAAATTCTGCCGGAAATTCCCCTGCCGGAAAATCTGGAAGAACTTTCCGTTGAAGTGCAGGGCCCGGACCTGAAACCCGAAGACGTGGAAGCCATTACCCGCCGCCTGCGTCAGGCTATGGCTACCCTTGAAGAAGTAACGGAAAACCGCCTGCCCCAGGATGGTGACGTTGTCCTTGTAGACGTGGACGGTACCTTTGAAGGTAAACCCGTGCCCGGCATGAAGGCCGATAACTTCCTTATGCAGCTTAAATCCTCAGAAAACCCCATGGAAGTGGATACCATTATCCGTAAACTCCATGTGGGCGAAACCCTGAACGATACACTTATCTGCCCCGAAGACTACCCTGATCCCACCCTGCGCGGCAAAAATCTGGACGTAAAAGTTACCCTGCATAAAATCCAGACGGAAGTCCCCGCAGAAATGGACGAAGAATTTGCCAAGCGTGTCGGCTTTGAAGACCTTGGCAAAATGCGCAAAGCTATCTTTGAACAGGCCCTGAATAACAAACTTACAGAAGTAAAAGCCGCTGGCCAGAAAAAACTTCTGGACTCCATACTTGAACCCCTTGATTTCCCCCTGCCGGAATCTATGGTCAATAATATGCTGGCCGAATATTTGAACGAAGCCCGTGTTTTCCTCCAGCGCCAGGGTATTGACCCCGAAACAATGACCGAAACCCTGAAAAACATGCGCGATGAAGGCCTTGAACAGGCGAAAGCCCAGGCCAAAATCCAGGCATTCCTTCTTTCCCTTGCTTTCCGCGAAAATATCAAAGTGTCGGAACAGGAAGCTGACCGCCAAATCCGCGAAATGGCTTCTGAATCTGGCCAGGATTACCTGAAACTGCGTGACCAGCTCTGGCAGACAGGCCTTATCCACGATGTGCAGGAACGTATTATGGCCGGCAAAGCTATGGACTTGCTCTATAACAAAGCCAAAAAGATTGTCGTAGACGAAAACGGTACCCCCCTCCCGCCCCCGGAAGTGGTCACCGATGAAGCCGCTATCCAAAAAATGATGGACGACGCGGAATAATAGCATTGGGGAGATCTGTTGGGGGGGATAATCCCCCCCAAACAGGTTGTTGACAAAGTCAGCAACCTGCCGGCAGAGGGAATAGGCGCGGCTTTG
>CAZJOG010000080.1:7637-10189 GCA_964547565.1 uncultured Desulfovibrionaceae bacterium | reverse complement strand
CTTGGATTTGTGGAGTATATATTTTTATATAAATTTTTGCAACTAGACACTAGAATAAGGCGGTATAATATGGAAGCCCCAACATACGCACACACAGTAACCAGTGACGATTTACCAGAAACAGCAAAAGCCCTTGTAGAGCTTTTGGGGATAGACGCAACCCTTGCCCTTGTGGGGGTTTTTGGCGGTCTTACCCTGCGCATACCACTTGGGGCAAAAGAGCAAGGCAAAGCTGTACTGGATACGATAAGTAAAAGTGTGGGTGTAGAAGGGGCCATAAAACTTATGGAGCGATACGGCGCAACAAACCTGTATGTGCCCAACTGTAAGCCTGCCCTTCTGAAAGCGCGTAACAGGCAAATGCTGGAAGAAAGAAATACCTTGTCCAAAGAAGGTGTTGGGGAAAGAGCCATAGTTGCGCAACTAAGCCTCAAATATAAACTCTCTGACCGCGCCGTATGGGGCATACTTTCTAAGCCGATTGAAGAGGCGAGGGGACAAGCCCTTATCCAGTTTCGTCTTTACTGAAACATTTCAGCCTTTTTTACACGCCCCTTCCGCTACATAGTAGCGGCGAAGGGGACACAAAGCCTCCTTCTTGGGAGGTTTTTTTTATGCGTGATATTACGGAAATTATTATCCACTGCGCAGATACCTATTCTAAAATGGATATAGGGCGGCGTGAAATTGATAGTTGGCACAGGGAGCGTGGTTTTGATGGCATAGGATACCACTACGTTATCCGCCGGAACGGCCTTGTGGAAGCAGGCAGACCGGAAGCCAAACAAGGGGCGCATTGCACGGGGCATAACGCCAATTCTATCGGTATATGCCTTGTGGGCGGTAAGGGCGATAATGGCAAGCCAGAGGCCAACTTTACCCACCCGCAAATGGAAACTCTGCGCAATATACTTTTTGACCTTACGGGGCGTTACCCAACCGCCAAAATCTTTGGGCATAAAGATTTTGCCGCAAAAGCTTGCCCGTGTTTTGAGGTGTCGGAATTTTTGGCAAAGATAGGGCTTTTAGAAAAGGACGGTAAAAAACCATGCGTACAGTAACACTTGCCGCTGTGCTTATCTGTTTGCTTTTTGCCGGCCTTTATATGTGGGAACGGGATACGCGTAAGCAGGCAGAAGAAAAAACACAAGAAGCCCAGGCTACTCTTATGGTTATACAAACACAAATGCTGGCAAACAGATCCGCCTTACTCGCCCATCAGCAGGCACTTGCCTTGCTTGAACAGGAAAAAGGCAAAGCACAAAAAGCATTACGGGAGGTTTTGAAGAATGAAAAAGATTGGGCTGATACTGATTTGCCTTCTTCTGTGCGTGAGTTGTTCGCCCGTTAAAACGCCGCCTGTCATGTGTTTGCACCCCATGCACCTTATGACAGATACACCCGCGCCCTTGTTTTACGGCAATACCAATGGGGACTTGGCGGAATATGCAAAGCTCCTTGAGTTTGCCCTGAAGGACTGTAACACGGACAAGGCGACAATGCGAAATGCAGGTGGGCAAAATATGGAGACTAAACAGTGAGTAGCACGGCTGGTTTTTTTGCCTCTTTTTCCGAGCGACTTTTTGAGCTGTGGGAAATAAAACTGGGCTTTGGCATTGCCATTACAGCCTTTGCCGCTTTTTTTGGCATTGACGAAAGGCTTGTGTGGTTACTTGTGGGCGCAATAGTGGCAGATAATATCGCGGGTGTACTGGCAGCCCTCAAGCGTGGGCGTTTCAGGTGTTCTGTATTTGCAAAAAAGGTACAGAAGATACCCGCGCTTTGTGTGTATATTTTGCTTGTTGCTATATCTAACTTAGCTTTGGAGATAAGCTTTGAGATGCCATGCCCATTTTTGGAATTATTCCTTGCATACCTTGTAGCGAATGAAAGTATTTCTATTGCTGTACACATGCGCCAGCTTGGTTTTACACCGCCTGCACTTGTAGAGAATTTTCTTTTGCGTACTCGCAAAACGGTAGAAGAGAAAGCGCATAAAATTGCGCATGAAGAAAACAAAAAAATACAGGAGGAAACAGATGAAGATACAACCAACTGATATTCAGGCGGAAATTATCACCATGCTTGTTGCGCTTACTCTTGCCCTTATTTCCGTGCGGCTTGCGGGTTAAGAGCATGAGTTACACCGTTGCAGATAAAAACCGCGCCCGTGCCGCGTATGTGCATGAGGCTATGCCCCTTGAGCAGATTACTCTTGCCCAGGGTATAAGTTTTGGCACACTCGCCCGCTGGAAAAAGCAGGCCAAAAAAGATGGGGACGACTGGGAAAAAGCCCGCGCCGCTTCTTTTATGGCGGGGGAAGGCATGGAAAGTGTGCAACGCGCCATGCTTGCAGAGTACATTACCCAGCATAAAGCCCTTATGGATACTATACTCGCAGATAACAAAATGGCAGCGGGGGATAAAGTACGGGCTTTGGGCAGCCTTGCGGACAGTTTTAACAAAATGGTGGCTGCTTCCCGCCGTGTATTACCAGAAACAAACGAACTGGCAACAGCCCTGCAAACCCTCACTCTGCTGGGGGACTTTGT
>CAZJOG010000080.1:5543-7537 GCA_964547565.1 uncultured Desulfovibrionaceae bacterium | reverse complement strand
TTTTTCCGCAAAACATATTTCCCGCATTACACAATAAACAGCAAAGGCAAAGACACAGGGGACAGTCTTTTGCACAAGTGGCTGGATGAAGCTTTGCCCCGTGCGGTTAATACAGAAGGCGGGCAAAAGCTTGCCATAGCCGCCCCGCGTGGAGAAGCCAAAACAACCTTTGTGGCCTTGTTTTTTGCGCTTTGGTGTATTCTCACAGGCCGCAAAAAGTACATTGTACTTATTGCAGACGCCCTTGACCAGGCGTGTGCGTTTTTGGAGGCCATAAAAGTAGAGTTGGAAAACAACCCACGCCTTGCGGCAGATTTTCCGCAGGGCGTGGGGGACGGGCGCGTGTGGAATGTGGGCACTATTATTACAAGCCAAAACGTAAAGGTGCAGGCTTTTGGTGCAGGTAAAAGAATGCGTGGCCTCAGGCATGGGGCATACAGACCAGACCTTGTGATACTGGATGACCTCGAAAATGACGAAAACGTGCGCCAGGCAGAACAAAGGGACAAGCTGGAAGCCTGGCTTACCCGTACAGTTTTGCCCCTTGGCGCGGCAGATGGCAGCATGGATGTGGTGTATATTGGCACAATATTACACTACGATAGTGTGCTTGCCCGTACCCTGCAAAAGCCCCAGTGGATAAGCAAAAAGTTCAAAGCCCTTATAGAAATGCCGGATAGGCTGGATATTTGGGACGTGTGGGAAAGTGTTTTGTTTAGCGATGGGGAAGCCGCTGCGTGTCAATTTTTTGAGGCGAAAAAAGAAGAGATGGAGCGCGGGGCAAAGGTAAGTTGGCCAGGGATGCGCCCACTTTATTCCCTTATGTGCCAACGCGCGGAAAACAGGCAGGCTTTTGATGCGGAAATGCAAAACGACCCACTTGCCGCTGATGCCGCGCCCTTTGCGGAAGGCATACAATATTGGACAGAATTACCAGAAGGGCTTGCCCTGTTTGGTGCGTGTGACCCAAGCCTCGGTAAAGCAGGGGCAAGCCGTGACCCTTCTGCCATATTAGTAGGCGCCTGGCACAAAGCCACAAGCACCTTGTATGTGCTGGAAGCGCGTATCCGTAAACGGCATCCGAATTTACTTATTGAAGAAATGATAAGCCTGCAAAAAGAATACAAGTGTTTATTGTGGGCAGTGGAAACTGTGCAGTTCCAGGAATTTTTTGCGGATGTGCTTATAGAGCGGTCGGCAGATAAACAAACCCCCATGCCTGTTAAGCCCATTAAAAACAATACTGATAAACTACTACGCATAGAAAGCTTGCAACCGTATTGTGTACAAGGGCGAATACTCTTGCATAAAAACCACACAACCCTTGTGGAACAGCTCAGGCATTTTCCCATGGCGGACCACGACGATGGGCCAGATGCTTTAGAAATGCTTTGGCGTGTGGCAAGTACGGGCTTTATCAGTATTACGGAAGGGTATGCGCGTATACAGACAAGCCCATTTTTTGGCGCACACTATGATTTTGATGATGAAGAAACAGGATGGTAATACATGAAAAAACACAAACCATTACCCGCAAAAAGCCCTGCCCTGCAAATACCCCAAACAGAAAAAATGCAAGCGGCCATAAGCCTTGAAGTATGGGGCAATCTTACGCATGGTTTAACGCCTGCCCGTTTGCGCCGCATTTTGGAAGATGCTGACCTTGGCAATATTGTAGAGCAGCATAAACTTTTTGCGGATATGGAGGACAGGTGCGAACATTTAGCGGCAGAACTTGGCAAACGCAAGCGGGCTTTGCTTACCCTTGACTGGGATATTATACCTGCAAGTGATGATAAAATAGCGGTCTCGTTGGCTTTAAAAGCACGGGAATATGTGGATATGCTGCCGGACTTTGAGGATACGCTTTTAGATATGGCAGACGGCATAGGGCATGGTTTTGCGGCCATGGAAATAGAGTGGGAATATGAAAATGGCCTGCATATCCCGTGCTGTATCAGCCACCGCCCACAAACATGGTTTACCTGTAATCC
>CAZJOG010000080.1:0-5443 GCA_964547565.1 uncultured Desulfovibrionaceae bacterium | reverse complement strand
GATATTGCAATATTTGCGGATGCCTTGCCTAAGCTTACGCCTATCATGGATATAAGCGCGGCCTGGGCCCATGAAAAACTCAAGATTCCCAAGGCTGTTAATGCGGATGATATTTTGGGCAAAGCCGCAAGGGAAAGGTCGTTTGCCCCGCAAGACCCAGTAGAGGCCAAGGGGTTGCCTCTTGCAAGTAGCAAACCTGCAAATAAGGCTACGCCCCTGCTTGATAACTCAGCCGACCCTATGGATGCCCTTGTGAGTGCGCCGCCAGAAAAGCTTGCCCGTGACTCGGAAAGTTTGCTTGCCCCTTTGTTGGCCATGCTCGACACTGGCGCGGGCCCTGCGGAAATTGAAGCCGCTATTGGGGAATTATGCCCGCAAATGGATGAGGCGGCGTTTGCGGAAACATTGGCACGGGCGCAATTTGTGGCGGCAGTGTGGGGGCGATGTGGGCGAAATTAATTTAGGGTACGCTATTGGTCTTGAGCCAAAAGATGCCATACGCTACATGGAAAGCAAAGGCGTAAAGGTATCTTTTCGCTGGCAAGATGTGTGGGAAGAAGAGCACGCAAAAGCCTTTACCGTAGCGGGACTTGCCCAAAAGGATGTGCTGGCGGATGTTCACGCGCTTTGCAAAAAAGCCATTGCCACAGGGCAAAGCGAAGGTGATTTTAAAAAAGAATTGGAAGCTATGCTTCAAAGTAAAGGCTGGTGGGGCAAGAGGGAAATCATAAACCCCAAAACAGGGGAAAGCCGCGTATACAATATGACACCAGCAAGGGCGGGCCTTATTTACAGGCAAAATGTTCAAAGTGCATACATGGCTGGTCGTTATAAGCAGCTTATGGAAGGGGTAAAAACGTCACCCTATTGGCAATATGTTGCCATTATAGACGGCAATACACGCCCTTCCCACGCAAGGCTGCATAATAAGGTGTGGCGGTATGATGACCCGATTTGGCAATACCTTTTTCCTCCGAATGGATGGGGTTGCCGTTGCGATGTGATGCCCCTTACACAATACCGCATGGATAAAGAGAAGCTGAAGGTAGAAAGCAGCGAGGACAAGCTTGTATCTAAAGAGGTGGATGTAAAAACAAGCGAAGGAAGCCTAAAGCGCACAGTATGGGGGTACAAAGATGAAAAAGGCTATGTAACATGGACGGACGCAGGCTTTAGCTATAACCCAGGGCGAGAATATGTAAGGGATATTCTTGGCAACGCGCCCCTTACGCCACCTGCCCAAGCCGTGCAAACATGGCAAAGCCTTGGCTTACCTGACTTGCGGGATATACCGGAAGGTAAGCGCTTGCCTGCGCCCAAACTTTTACCTGCCGCAAAAACCCGTGCGGAAGCCTTGGTGCTTATAGAAATCGCTTTGGGTTTTACGGAAAGCCATAGCCGCTTTAAAACGATTAAAACGCCGGTGGGGAAGCGCACCATAAGCAGGTACTTGTTACCGCATACGGTGGAGAAAGAGCTGGATAAGAGGGAAAAATACGCCAATTTTCTGCTTCCCACTTTGCAAAACCCGCAAGAGATTTGGCTTGCGCAAGGGGCGGATGGGAAGCTTAGGGAAAATTATATTGGGCTTTTTCAGGGGGCAAAGAATGGCATTCTTTGCGTTATTCGTATAAATACGGATGGCACGTTGCTCTATAATTTCATGCAGTCTGAAATACAAAAACTGAATAAACTGCGTATGGGCTGGTTACTTTTTAAAGACAAAAAGAGCTGATGAGGTATAGGCCCCCCTAGAAAATATCTGGTTTTCTAGGAGACTTTCAGCCGTGCATTGTCCCAGCAGACCCACGGTTTCGCGCTCTCTCAACTCTTTTGCTAAAAGGATACAAAGAACCTTTCAAAACGTCAAGGAGAATTTTATGCCCATAAAAATTGAAGTAACAGTACATAATATAGAGGCACTTACCACACTGCAAGCAAGGCTTAAAGACCTTTCACCTGTTATGCAACACGCTTCTCTTGTTTTACTTACAGGGGTGTCACGGACTTTTAGTAACGAAACAGACCCTAACACAGGGGAAAAGTGGCAACCACTTGCTGCTACCACCTTACTGGAGCGCGCAAAAAAAAGGTACACAGGAAGTATGTTAAAACGCACAGGCGACCTTGCGAAAAGCGTTCACCCAGAACATGATAAACATTCTGCCCTTGTTGGCACAAATAAAGTGTATGCCGCTATTCACCAATTTGGCGGGCAGATTAAGCGCAACCCACGCACACAGATATTGCATTTTAGAAAAACAGTAAGCGGACAATACCGCTTTGCCAAAAAAAACGATAAACGAACTAAGCTTGCCATGAAAGCAAACGTGGGCAGCTACACCATTAATATACCCGCCCGTCCATTTTTAGGAGTAAGTAGGGATACCATGGAGGAGATTTTGGAAACACTGCGGGCGCATATTCTGGAAGGGTAAACAATACCAGTATGTTGAACACTCAAGCAATGATGGAGATTAAAAAACGCACCAGAATGCCCCGTGTTGTCTTTAATGCCAAAGCCGCCCCAAAGTGCAGACCCTCCCCCTTCCTCAAAAAGTAACGCTATAGTAACGCGGTTTAAACGGGGTGTAAAAACATGGGCAGGCAGTGGGCAGGTGCTGGCCAGATTATGCGCAGGCAAACCCATTTGTATACCCTAAATTTTACAGGCTGGAGAGCTGAAGCTTTTCAGCCTTTTTTTATGCTTGCCCTTTTGTAAAAAGGGGGCATGGAAACAAGACAAAAAAATAATACACAAAACAGGCAACCCTTGGTGTGCGCCTCTTACCCCGCGCCTGTTGCTATTGGGCAGGGGGAAGAAGGTGGGCGTATACAGCTTTTCCCGTGTGGAGAATTTTTCGCAAAAGATGGACGCCCCGCCAACTTGAAAGGCGTAAAAACCAAGGTGTGGCGTATCACCCGCCTTGTGGCAGAAAAGCTTATAGCAGACTTTGCCACACGGCAAAATGGCATGGTGGTGGATTATGAACACCAAACCTTTTTAGCCGCCCAAAATGGGCAACCTGCCCCCGCTGCCGGATGGATACGCGCCCTTGAGTGGATAGAAGGGCAAGGGCTTTTTGCCAAAGTGGATTGGACGGAAAAGGCAAGGGGCTTTTTGGAAAACGGGGAATACATGTATATTTCCCCCACCTTTCACTTTGACCCTGTGAGCGGCGAGATAGTTGAGCTTTTAAACGCCGCCCTTACCAATTATCCTGCGCTGGATGGTATGGAACCTGCCCGCGCAAAAGGAGAGTTTATGGGATTTTTACAGCAATTAAAGAAAGCCCTTGGCCTTGCGGATGCCGCAACAGAAGCAGACATTGTGGCCCTTGTAGAAGAAAAAGGCGCGGCAAAATTTGTGGAAAGTCTTTCTGCAAAAGGGGATGAGCCGGAAGCAAACCCCAAAGATGGGGCAAAACAAGAGCCTGAAAAAAAGACAGAAGATAAAGCAGATAGTGGGCAAGACCCTGTTTCCGCTTCTGCCCTTGCCAGTATTGCCGCTCTTGAAGCCAGGGTGAAAGAGCTTGGTAATTCCCTTGCCAGTCTTAGCAAAGAAAATATGATACAAAGCCGCGGCGCGGCTATTGAAGCGGCCCTTGCTGATGGACGTTTACCAGCTAACGCCAAAGAATGGGCGTATTCTCTTGCCGTCACTAATCCTACGGCATTAGGTGAATTTTTAGAGCTTGCAAGCCCAGTGGCCGCCTTAAAAGGAACACAGACTTCTAAGACGGGTGTGCCGGGTACGGATGAAAAGCGCACACCGGAAGAAGAAACAGTGTTTGCCCAGCTTGGGATATAGCGGCGTATTGCATTACCACGCATAACCATTTTATCCATAAGGAAAAAATATGATTATTAAAACGGATACACTTAATGCTTTGCGCTCTGGCTTTTCTAAAATATTTGAAGATGCCAAAGCCAAGGCACAAAGCCAATACCAGCAGGTGGCCACTGTTGTGCAAAGTGCATCTGCCAGTACAACATACGGCTGGCTTGGGGAATTTCCCAAGCTTCGGGAATGGGTGGGCGAGCGCACCATGAAAAACATGCGCGAATATGGTTATGTCATTATTAATAAGAAGTACGAGTCTACGGTAAATGTAGACCGTAGCGACATTGAGGATGATAATTTGGGCGTCTACACCCCGCTTGTGGCAGAAATGGGACATGCGGCTGCAACCCACCCCGATGAAATTATCTTCCCTCTTCTGGCAGAAGGCACGACAAGGCTTTGCTATGACGGCAAACCGTTTTTTAGTACGGAACACCCTGTGCTTAAAGCTGATGGCACAACAAGTCTAGCAGTATCTAACCTGCTTGAGCCTGCCGCTGACCCTGGGGCTGCATGGTATTTGTTGGATACTGCCCGCCCGTTACGCCCCTTTATTTTTCAGGAGCGCACCAAACCGGAACTGCAAGCCATAACTGACCCCAGCCAGGATTATGTGTTCCATACGGATAAATACCCCTTTGGCATACGTTACCGCTGTAACGGTGGTTACGGCTTCTGGCAGCAGGCAATTTGCTCTACAGAAGAGCTTACTGCGGAAAGCTTTGAAAAAGCCCTTATCACCATGCAAAGCTTTAAGGCAGATGGTGGCCGCCCCCTTGGGCTTGGTACAGGCGGCGCAGCTGGCCTTATGCTGGTGGTGCCTGTTTCCCTGCAATCTGCGGCTTTAGATGTTGTGGGCGTGCAACTTTTGGGCAATGGTGGCACCAACAAATGGTTTGGCGCGGCCACCATACTTGTAAGCCCGTGGCTTACGGCATAACCATGTACGCCAGCCTTGAAGATATGCTGCGCCTGTTTGGTGAGGGTGACATTATCGCCCTTACCGACAGGGAAAGCACGGGGCAAGTCAATTCTGCCGTTTTGGATGATGCCCTTATGCGGGCAAGCTCCGAAGCGGATACCTACCTTACCCGTTACACCCTGCCCATAAACCCCGTACCCCCTGCCCTTGTAAGTGTGGTGTGTGACATAACCCGTTACCGTTTGGTGGGTGGGGATATAAGCGAAAGCTCCCCCGTGTATTTGCGGTATACCCGCGCCATTACCTGGCTTAAGGATATAAGCGCGGGTAAGGCTGCTTTACCCGACCAGGCGGGGCAGGCAGTGCAAACAGGCGGTGTTCTCTTTTTTACAGGCGAAAGAGTTTGGGGAGGCAAGGAAGATGGCTGGAATTTCTGATTTACGAAACGCCGCCATAAGCCACATAAAGGGGCTTATGCCTGCAAATGTGAAGGTTGAGGCTTTTGCGGGAGATGTAGGCATGGAAAGCCTTGCCCTCAAACACATAGGCACACAAGTTGTGTATGTGGCTTTTTTACAGGCGGAAAACATTGCCCCGCAGGGAAGTTTAGATTTTAACATGCAGGCACAGTTTGCGGCCTTTGTGCTTACACGCAATGGCAAGGGCGCAGAAGACAG
>CAZJOG010000079.1:0-10265 GCA_964547565.1 uncultured Desulfovibrionaceae bacterium | reverse complement strand
CAGTGCCTTGTACACATGGTGTTTTTTATTTTTGTCATGGGCAAGGGGGTTCAGGTAGGCTGTGAGGCCCATGGCTACAATTTCTTCTACAAGGAAGGGGAAGGGCTGGGTATGTTCCTGCGGCACATACGCGAGGGCGCGGGCGAGGGTACGGGTGGAATATTGTTCAAGGGGCTTGCCGTTCAGCAGGATGGAGCCAGATTGTTTTTTCAGGATTTGCAGGCAGCATTTAAAGAGGGTTGTTTTGCCGGAACCATTAGGGCCAAGCAGGCCGGTTATTTGCCCAACAGGAAGGGAAAAGGAGACATGGCTTATGCCTTTGCCGCTTTTGGGGTAGAGGTAGGTAAGGTTTTGGACATCAAGAGCCATAAATTTCGTTCCCGCGGGTATGCAAAAGCCAGAGGAGATAGGGGGCACCAACAACAGAGGTGATAATGCCAATGGGTATTTCTGCGCCTGTAAGGCTGCGGGCGAGGGTATCGCAAAAAAGCATATACAGGGCGCCAAGAAGGGCAGCCCCGGGGATAATAAAGCGGTTATCCGGGCCAAGGAGAAGGCGGGCGGCGTGGGGCATCATAAGGCCAACCCAGGCGATAATGCCCACGGTGGAGACACACAGGGCGGCGGCAAGGGTGGTGGTAAGGAGGAAAAAAAGGCGTGTTCTGCCGGTGGCAAGGCCAAGGCTTTTGGCTTCTTCTTCTCCCATAGAGAGTACATTCAGTTTCCAGCCAAAAAAGGAACAAAAAAGGACGCAGGGAATGGTGGCGAGGGTATTAATCCAGACATCCTGCCATGTGGCGTAAAAAAAGCCCCCAAGCATCCAAAAGGTGATTTCGCGCATTTGGGAGTCTGCCGCCAGGTATTTAAGCAGGTTGACCATAGCGCCAAAAAGGGCGCCAACTATAATGCCGGCCAAAATAAGGGTAGGGCCGTTATCTGTGGAAAGCTGGGACTTGCCGCCGCGGGCAAAAAGCCAGGAGAGAAAAACAGCAAGCAGGGCAAACACAAAGGCGGTTATTTGTCCCTGTGGGAAGAGGGCGGGAAAAACAATAGCCAGGGAGGCGCCCCAGGCGGCCCCGGCGCTCACGCCCAGCAGATAGGGTTCTACAAGGGGGTTACGGAAAACGCCCTGGTAGGCGGCTCCGGCGCAGGCAAGGGCCATGCCGGCCAGTATGGCCAGTAAAAGGCGAGGCAGGCGTATATCCCACACAATGGCATTGTCCATAGTGGTGACGCCAGCTTGTTCCAGGGGAAGGGTGTTAAGGGTGGCGGAAAAAACACTTTGTATATGCGCAAGCACAATATGGGCCACAGTAGCAGGCTTCAGGGGGTATTCCCCGATAAAAAGTGCGGCAAAGCCGGCAGCAGCCAGAGCAGCGACTAACAGGCAGAGCAGGAGTATTTTTTTCCGCAAGTGTTTTTTCCTTCCAGAAAGTCGGCCTGGGGAGTTTCTTTTTTTGATTGGAGAATAGCCCGGTATGTTCAGCAATGCTTCTCAAAGTTAGCAGGCGGACACCTTTCCATACGTCAGAAAAGGCCAGTTTGGCAAGAATAAAAACGCTGTTGCCCACAAATGGAGGGGGAACTGTGTGTAAAAAAGGGGAAATAAAGGAAAAGGTTGCGCAAGCAACAAAGAAAAATGCATTGATATGCGGAATTTTACTTTTCCGGCCTTATTTTTTATGATAGTATGCCGATATAACACTTAGAGCGTTATAATAGTGAAACTAAGGCAAATTACCTAGCTTTTTCTTGACGCTACCAGAGCGCTGGTATATCTGTAGTTTGTCTTACTCCGGCCTTGCCGTGTGCCGCCAGGCAAAGCCTTACCTGGAACTAAAAAAGGATATTGTTATGTGGCGTAATCTCTCTGTTCGCTGGAAGCTTACATTTTGTATGATTCCTCTGCTTTTGGTTATTTTACTTATAGCACTGAGTACGAATAGAAACTTCCTGATTGTGGAAGAATCTACATCGCGGACAATGCAGTATGAGACATTGCAGAGCCATTTTCTTCAGCGTGAAATTGACCACCTCAAGTGGGTAGAAAATCTGCTTGTGTATGTTATTTCTTCGCCGGAGGAGCCACTGGCTATCCAGACAGACCCGACACTATGTTCTTTTGGTAAGTGGTTTTCTGGTGAGGAACGTGTCAGTGCGGAAGCCCTGGTACCTGGTTTGGCAGCCGTGCTGAACAAGGTGGATACTCCCCATAAAAATCTGCATGCAAGCGCGATCCAGATAAGCGCGTTAATGGCAGAAGGGAATACGCAACAGGCGGCTCTTCTTGTGCAGGAAGTAAGTGTTCCTGCGCTTGCAGAAGTGCTGGAACAGCTTAACGCGGGTTCTGTTCTTGTGGCGCAAGAAAGCAAACAGGAAACAGAGGCTTTGACCGCTGTGCACGAGTGGGCTATTCTTTCCAACTGGAGCGCACTTGCCTGTGGTATTGCCATAGCTGTTGTCTGTGTGCTTGTGCTTATGCGTTCTATGTTAAAGCCGCTTGAAAAACTTACGGTTTTTGCACAGGCTTTACAAAAAGGCGAAAAAGCCACGTTAGATATCAAGCGGCACGACGAATTTGGTATGCTGGCAGATGCTTTGCGTTCTCTGGTGCGCACGCTGGCGCATCAGTTGGCTTTTTCACGCGGGGTGCTGGACGGTTTGCCTGTTGCCGCCGCAGTGTACGATGAAAACAACAAACTTACCTTTACCAACAAACCCATGATGGATCTGCTGGAGAGGGATGAAAAGCCGGAAGTCTGTTACGGCATGACATCAGGCGAGTTTTTCTACCAGGACAGAGACAGAGAAACACGTGTTCTCCAGGCTTTTAGAGAAAAAGTCGCCAGTCAGGCAGAACTGGAACACATCACACGGAAGGGCAATGTTAAATATGTTATCAACCAGGCCGCTCCATTAATAAACGACAATGGCGATGTCACAGGTGCTCTTTCTGTTTGGACAGACACAACAGAAATGAAAAAGAACGTCAAGGCTATAGCCGCAGCCCGTAACTCCATGCTGCGGGTGGCAAGTTCTGCCTCTGAAGTGGCAGAACGTGTTTCCACTTCCAGCACGCAACTTTCCGTGCGTATAGCGGAAGCAAGCTCCGGCGCGGAAGTGCAAAACCAAAGGGTGCAGGAAACAACCCGTGTTATGGGGCAAATGAACAGCGCTATTAATGACATTAACCGCTCTTCCAGCGAAGTTTCCACCATAAGCCATGAGGCCACAAACAAAGCCCACGAAGGTAACCAGCTGGTTTTGGAAGTGGTGCAGGCTATGCTGCAACTGGAACAAAGTGCCAAAGCTCTGGACAGTTCCATGAATGATCTGGAAAAACAGGCAGACGGTGTGGGTACTGTTATTAACGTGATTTCCGATATAGCCGACCAAACCAATCTGCTGGCCTTAAACGCGGCTATTGAAGCTGCCCGTGCAGGCGAAGCAGGCCGCGGGTTTGCCGTAGTGGCGGACGAAGTACGCAAACTGGCGGAAAAAACCATGAGCGCCACCCGTGAAGTGGTGGAGGTTATCCAAAATATCCAGAAAGGCGCCCGCTTTGGCGCGCAAAATGTGCAAAATGCGGCAGCCGCTATTGTTAACACCACGGCTATTGCCACCCGATCAGGCGATTGTCTTGGGGAAATTGTGAATATGGTAGAACTGGTTTCTGCCCGTATGGACGCCATTGCCACGGCCAGCACCCAGCAGGCTGCCTCCAGTGACAGCGTCACCCAGGCTCTTGTGGAAGTCTCACACATTGTGAGCCAAACCGCGGTCGCTATGGCGGAAAGCGCCCTGGCAACCACGAATCTGGCAAAAGAAGCCACAACCTTGCAAGACCTTGTGCAGGAACTGAAATAACCCCTTCTCTTTTATAGCCATTCCTATAACGGCACAATATCCCTCTGTCGATTATGCTATACATAATCGGCGGGGGGATTTTGTTTTGTGCATACTCTGTCTTGATTTTTTTATAGCCCCTCCATGTGCAATCTTCTGGAATGACAAAATTTATTTATAAGCAGGAAGCTTTCCTGCCTGTTAGGCCTTGACCAGTGGATAAAAGTGCCTGTATGATACAACAAAGACTCTTGACTTTTGTTTCTGCTCTTCCGTTTTTTTGTGGATACCTGCCGCTTTAAATTTTGGACAACCATTGAGGATGCTTCCAGTAAGAAAGAAATAATGCTGTGGAAAGCCCGCAGCGTGGGTGATAAAGGCAGTCTGGGAGCATGCGCGTGTTTGCTCGTACACATGAACAAAGGTAGAGTATATGTGGCGTGACCTTTCCATGAAATGGAAACTCTCGGTTTGCGTTATTCCTTTTGTTGTGTTGTTTCTTTTTCTCACCATTAATTCCAACAGCGCTCTTTATGCGGTGTCTGAAACAACAGAACTCGCTGTAGAGTATGACCATTTGCAACGTGTTTTTTTGCAAAGAGAGATAGATCACCTTATATGGGTGCAAACGTTGCTTGTGCATGTGCTGACGGAAAAAAAAGAACCCTTGGATTTGCAGACAGATTCAAAGCAATGCGCGTTTGGCAGGTGGTTTTCCGGTCAGGAGCGGCAGGCTGCAGAAAGGCTGATACCGGAACTCCGGGAAGTTATGCAGCAACTTGAAGCCCCGCACGAAACGTTGCACAGCAGTGCCAAGGCTATTAACCAGGCTGTTGAAAAGGCAGATTTTCCTGCTGCTGCGCAAATAGTGCGCGAAGTAAGTATTCCCGCTCTGCGTGCTGTGCTTGCCAGTCTGAACAGCGGCCTTGGTATAATGGATGCCCAGCGCCAGCGTGTTATGGAGCAGGCCGCCAGCCAGCGCAGGCAGGCCATTGTCTCCAACTGGGTGGCTATGGCTCTGGGCCTTGTGTTTGCCCTGTTTTGTGTGGCTACACTTATGCGTGCTGTTCTGGTGCCGCTGGGTAAGGTGCTTGTATTTGCCAAATCTCTGGAAAAAGGGGAGGTTATGGCCCAATTGCGTATCCGCAGGCGGGACGAGTTTGGCGCTCTGGCGGATTCCTTTATCGCCATTGCCAGAAATTTGGGGAACCAGCTTGCGTATGTGCGTGAAATTATGGACAGTCTGCCTGTTCCCACCGCTGTTTTTGATACACAAAACAAACTGACATTTTGTAACCAGAGTATGCTCACTTTGCTGGATCTAGATGGTATCCCTGCCGATTATTACGGGCAGGCCTCCAATGTTTTTCTTTTGCATGACCCTAAGCAGGAAACCTGCGTGATGCGTACCCTGCAAACGCGCGAACGTGCCAGCAGAGAGCTGGAAATAGTTTCCCGCACAGGCAGGCGCAGTTTTATTATCAGCCAGTCTGCCCCGCTTTGGGAAGCGGGCAATAAAGGCCTTATGGGGGTTTTGCTTACCTGGAGCGACACCACAGAAATGCAGCGTAGGGCAAAAGAAGTGGCAGATTCCCGCAATACTATGCTGGAAATGGCCCAGGCATCAAGCCTTGTAGCAGAAAATGTGGCAGCGGCCGCCCAGCAGCTTTCCGGTAAAATCCGGCAGGCGGCGGAAGGCGCCCATATCCAGAGCAGCCGTGTAGGGGAAACCAGCATGGCCATGGCGGAAATGAACGCGGCTACCAATGATATAAGCCGCAATTCTGGCGAGGTTTCCCTTATCAGCCACGAAACAGCGGCAAAAGCCAAAGAAGGCAATACACTGGTGGGTCAGGTGGTAAACGCTATGCGTACCCTGGAAGAAGCCGCCCATGCTTTGGACAGCGCCATGGCGGATCTGGAAAAACGCTCTGACGCCGTAGGCTCTGTTATTAGCGTTATTTCCGATATAGCGGACCAGACCAATCTGCTGGCCCTGAATGCCGCCATAGAGGCGGCGCGCGCCGGGGAAATGGGCCGTGGCTTTGCCGTAGTGGCAGATGAAGTGCGAAAATTGGCAGAAAAAACCATGCACGCCACAAGTGGCGTGGTGGAAGTGGTGGAAGGCATCCAAAAAGGGGCCCACTATGGTGCTAGCAATGTGCAACAGGCAGCCGTTGCTATTGTGGAAACAACCGCTCTGGCTGTGAAGTCCGGTGTTTGTCTGGAAGAAATTGTGCGCATGGCGGAAAAAGTGGCACAGCGTATGGATGGTATTGTGGCCGCCGCAACCCAGCAGGCCGCTTCAAGTGAAAATATCACCTTTGCGCTGGATTCTGTTTCTGAAGTGGTGCGCCAAACATCCACCATGATGCAGGAAAGTTCCGGCGCAACCAGTGTTTTGGTGCAGGAAGCGGATAATCTGCATAATCTGGTGAAAAAATTAAGCTAAAGCCTTCCCTGTTGACTGGAGAATAAGCCCGCATGGTGTAAAATGCCCCGGCAGTTGCGGGGCTGGTGGCTGCTCAGCAAACCTGTGCCAACCGCTTAGCGCATAAAAACCGTTCCTGGCCCGCCAAGTCGCGGCCTGTGCGTACACTTTGCCATTTCTTGGGGTGACAAAGTGCGCGACAGGCCGCCCCCTGTTTAAACCCGTGTTCCATCAGCAAATACCCGCTCGGGGCAAGCAAATTTTCCGCCATACGCACCAGAGCTTTCAAATGTTCCAGGCCAGTGGGATTTTGGGGGTGGGAAACAAAACCTGCAACAGGCAATAAGGCGTGTTTGGGTTCATGGATTTTTACATCAGGCGCTGTGTCTGTTTCCCATTCCGCTGCGCTGATATAGGGCGGGTTTGCAAGGATAAGATCAAATGAGGCTGGCTTTCCGGGGCAGAGTGTGGGCGCAAAAGCTGCCAGGAAGGGGGCAAGCTCTGGTTGGGTAAAGTCTGCCTCTGCAAACACCACACGGTCTTTTAAACCCAGACGGTCGGCATTTTTTTCTGCAACATCAAGGGCTTGGCGGGAAATATCCAAGGCGACACCGGACCAGAGGGGGCGCTCTGCGCAAAGCGTAAGGGCTATGCAGCCAGAGCCTGTGCCTGCGTCCAAAAATGTAAGAGGTTCAGGTGGCAGAAGGCGCAAAGCTTCTTCCACAAGGTGTTCTGTTTCCGGGCGCGGGATAAGAGTGGCCGGGCTTACATAAAAGGGGCGGCCAAAAAATTCCTGCTCTTCCAGAATATACGCTGTGGGTTCACCTGCCAGAAAACGGGCAAGCAAATGTTCTGCCCGTGCCTGGTCTTCTGGGGGAAAAGGGGCGTGGTCATGGCTGAATATCTGGTTTTCCCCCATGCCCAGCGCATGGGCCGCAAAGCGTCTTGCCGTGCGTGCCGGATGGGGGCAAAAAGGGGTAAGGCGCTGGCTGGCGCTTGTAAGCCATTCCGCCAGGGTCATGCGGTTGCTTTTTCCTCACCATACAACGCGTTTTTCAGCCATGCCTTGATAGCGGGTGTGGGTTCAAAAATGGCCTTAAGGTCGCCAAATTCCTTATGGAATTCGTGTGTAAGGTCTTCCGGCAGGGGGAAAGTCACAAGGTCTTCTGCTGCTTCAGAATTACGGCGTACAAGGCGCACAAGGGTGGGTTGCTCCCATGTGTCCACCACAAAATAAATAGCCACATCACTTTTGGAACGCACGGGGGCATGCTCGGCATGCCAGTTGTTGTTTCCCCATTCCAGATAAAGGGTTACGGCGTCTTCCGGGGAAAGATTCCAGTCAATAGGCAAATGGGCATAAGGTTGAAGGTCCATGGGGCCTCCTGTATAGAGTATAAGGGTAGGTGTATAAAAACAAAAGGGTCGTATGGGCTAAAGCCGTTAACACGTTGCTGCTGGGCAGAAACTTGCGTTTGCAACCTGTTTATAGAATATAGACACATATGCCCGAAAGGCAAGCTTTGAGAAAAAGATGCTTTGCGAATATGCAGCCCTTACTCTCTGCGGCTTTAAGGGTTTTTTAACATGCTGGAATTACACACTTTAGAAGTGTCTCAAGGAATTGTAAAAAAACACTTGACTATTTGCGCGTATTTCGCTAATTTCCCTCTTGCCGATTGCGTCCCTATCGTCTAGTCGGCCCAGGACAACGGCCTTTCACGCCGTCAACAGGGGTTCGAATCCCCTTGGGGACGCCAAATTTTTCAGGACTCAGATTTTACATCTGGGTCCTTTTTGGTTTTGGGGGTAAGAGAGCCTGCTGGCCGCAAGAATTTTTAGGATTGCCCCAAAATGTCACATAGCCATCTTCAAAATGTAACAGAATGCCTGCATGGTGAATTTGCAAACATTCTGCAAAAACATTTTGAAGGAGTACACTATGTCTGCACAAATTAACAGACGTGAAATGCTTAAACTCACTCTGGCCGGTGCGGCCGTGCTCAGCACAGGTATGCTGGCAAAATACAGTTACGCGGCAACAGGTACAATACGCCTTGAACAGTGTGTAGCCATGAGCCCTGAAGAAATTGCAAAAAGTTCAGGGAAGGTGATGGCTGCATGGGAATATTTGAACAGCATAACAAACCAGATTAACGAACCTTTTTTGCGCGCCCGTGTTTTGGAAATTCTCAGCAACCCTGCCCCTGCTGTTGTGACAGTAGGCAATGAAAAAGAGATTTTAAAAGCCTTAAAAGCCGCGGGCTATGTAAACCCTGAGACCAGCAGCTTTTTACCGCCTGTAAAGAATGTGCAAAAATCCCCCCAGCCTTTCTGGTCTGCCCCAGGCAGCGGCTGGGGAAGTCACCATGCCTACCCCGGGGGCTTAGCCACCCACACGGCCTTTAACACCACAATGGCCGACTCTATGCACGCCAACTATGTTTCTATTTACAACTTTAAGGCAAACAGAGACATTGTGCTTGCCGCGCAAATTCTCCACGATCTTCACAAGCCCTGGGTTTTCCAGTGGCAAAAGGACAATGCCTGCCGCGTGGAAAATAGCCTTGCCGGCACAGGCGAACACCATATTCTCAGCCTTGCGGAAAGTATACACCGCGGTTTAAGCCCGGAATTAGTTATTGCCCAGGCAGGGGCGCACAATCCGCCCAGCACGCCGGAAAACGAGGCCGCTGTTGTTAACTGGCTAAAAGCAGCCGCTATGGTTGCAGGGAAAGACCCCATCCAGCTGGGTTTAATCGCCAAAGACGGGAAAACCCTGCCGCTTCCCCGCCAGACGGAAGCTTTTATCACCCATGTGGCAGACCATGACTATGTGCTTTCTGTCCCCTGCGTGCAGTGGCTTTTGCCTGTACTCAAAAATATTGCAGAAAAAGTATACGGCATACAGGGCCAAGACTTGGAGGGCAAGCCCTTTAACAACCTGCGTAACTATGTGTTTGCCCAGGTAACGGCTATGTCCCTGTACCACACCTACGCGCAGGAAAAAGAAACAGGCGTGGAAAAGGTTATGCTTTCCCTTGTGCAAAAATAAGTCTTTATTTTATATTTGCCATGTACATGGCACAGTATTTTTGTATTGTCTTTATACAGTTCACTATTAACACTGTGGAGTTAGTATGGCTTTTAAAAAGTTTGTATTTTTTACCTTTACATGCGCCATGTTTGGCACTGTTGCCGCAAACACGGTGTTTTCAGCCCAGATTTACCCTGTACACAGAGCGGAATTTCTTTCAGGCGCAAAATTTGACTTTAAGGTAGAGTTTGATTCTATCATTAATCCGGCAGAGGCCACAGTGCGTATTAATGGCAGGCCTGTGGCAGAAGTTTTTCAGCAGGAACCTGTTTTTGTGGAAAAAGAAGAAACAGGCACAAAGGGAACCCAGGCTTCTGCCTTGCTTTTGCGGGATGTAAGCCTGCCTGCCGGGCAATATGAAGTGACTGTTCAGGATAAAGCAGGGACAAGCAAGGCTGGGTGGGTTGTGTACAGCACACCGGAAAAACCTGTGGCAAAAAATGTTATTTTCCTTATAGCGGATGGCTTAAGTATGGGGCACAGAACAGCCGCCCGCCTTATGTCAAAAGGTGTGGAAAACGGCATGTACAAAGGCCGCCTTTCTATGGATAGCCTGCCGTATATGGGGCTTTTGGGTACCTGTTCTGTGGACAGTATAGCCGCAGACTCCGCCAATACCGCCTCTGCCTACACAACAGGGCATAAATCAAGTGTGAATGCCCTTGGGGTGTATGCAGACCGTACCCCTGATTCTCTGGATGACCCGCGGCAGGAAAATATTGCAGAATTACTGCGTCGTTACACCAAAAAATCTATAGGCATTATTTCCGACGCAGAATTGCAGGACGCCACCCCCGCATCCTTTGTGGGCCACACCCGCCGCCGCGCCGATAAAGCAGAACTTGCGGAAATGTTTTATGCTGTGAAACCGGAAGTTATTTTAGGCGGCGG
>CAZJOG010000078.1:0-10410 GCA_964547565.1 uncultured Desulfovibrionaceae bacterium | reverse complement strand
CAGGAAAGGGAGTTTGAAGACTCCCACGATAACCGTATGGGCAACCACAAGGAACCTTTTTCCCGTCTTCTTCCGTATGATTTTCAGCAAAACAAACAGTCTATTCTGCACTGCCAGTTATTTTCACACAATAATATTGCCATTGTATTGGATTTTTATGGAGAAAAGCCCTACACATTTACCCAAAAGCATGTCAATTTTTTGGAATCCTATATCCCTGTTATCCGGTATATGACAAAATCGCTTTTTGAAAGTGCATCCCCTGCAGAAGCGTACATCCATCAGTATGGGGAACGTAAGGAAGCCTTTGATTTACTGTGCCAGTGCAAAGGCCTGGCCAATGTTGTGCAGCAGATAACAGATGTTGCCCCCCTTAACCTTCTTGTGCTTATACAGGGGGAAACAGGTACAGGGAAAGAGCTTGTGGCGGAAAGTATACACCACCTTTCCCCCAGACGCCAAGAACCATTTATCAAAGTAAATTGCGCCGCTATTACGGAGTCTTTACTGGACAGTATGCTTTTTGGGCATGAAAAAGGCGCTTTTACAGGTGCCGGCAGTGTGCATGAGGGCTATTTTGAGCAGGCAGACAAAGGCACCCTGTTTTTTGATGAAATAGGGGAACTTTCCCCGGCTGCCCAGGCGGCGCTTTTGCGGGCTATAGAAAGGAAGGAGTTTGTCCGTGTGGGGGGTGTGCAGCCCCGCCATGTGGATGTGCGTATTCTGGCCGCCACCCACAAAAATCTTTACCAGCTTGTGCAAGAAGGGAAATTCAGAAAAGATTTATGGTATCGCCTTATGGTTTTCCCTATTTTTATCCGCCCCCTCAGACAAAGGCGGGAAGATATACGCGTTTTGTGCCAGATGGCTATTAATAAATGTGTGGAAGAATTTGGCATACAAAATGCCCCCACATATTCGCAGGAGGAGTTTGAAAACCTCAGGCGCTACGACTGGCCGGGCAATGTCCGCCAGCTTTTCCATGTGGTGGAGCGGGCTATGGTGCAGGTTTGTTGCCGTAAAGACCCCACTGTTTCTTTTAGCCAGGTTTTACGCGCTGTGCAGTATGAGGAAAATCAGGAAAAAGAAAAATTCCAGTTTGATGTTGTATCCGCTTTGCAGGAAGAAAAACCTTTGGCAAAACAAGCTGGTATGACCATTTTGGGAGCCTTGGAAGCATGTGGTGGCCGTATACAGGGAGAGCATGGGGCGGCAAAGCTTTTAGGTATCCACCCTAACACATTACGCAGTAAGATGAAAAAATTGGGGATACCGCTTGGCACAGGGCGGAATACCCAGCTATAACAGGCTATACCAGGATGTAAGCAGGGCCTTATGCCTGTTCGTACACAGGGGGTGGCCCATATTTATTGGCAAACGGGTTACTGGCATAAAAACACCAGAAAAAAACCAGAAAAACCCCAATGCCTGTAAGAATAAGAAGCTGCCACCAGCCGCTTTTTCCTCTGTCGTGCAAACGGCGGGTGACAATAGTAACACTGGGGATAAAAAATGCCAGACCCATCATGTGCATAAGACCAAAATAACTGGGTAAAGTGTGGCCTTGCAAAATTTGCTCAACAGTAGGAAAAACTTCCGGCCCAAAGATTTTAAAATCTATTGTAGCGGCAAGTGTTGCCATAAAGGAAGTAAACACCATAAAAATAAGAAATTCTGATCTGTCTGCCCGTCCTTTGGTTGTAAAATAGTGGGCAAGACTCCATTTGATATAGTGCAGAGGGGTCATTCCGCTTCCCCATACATATTAGGCCCAGGCTGGGAAGGTTTCAGCATAAAATACAAATAGGGGATGGCCGTAATAACTATGGCAAACAGGCCATAAAAAAACAGCGACATAATATTGCCCGAGCTTAGCATCACGCTTCCCGGGATCTGTGAGCCCAGCAAAAAAGGTATGGCCATAAGCACCACAAACAAAAGAAACCCGCCCATCAGCATGGAGATTAAAAACCACCAGCCGGATTTTCCCACATCATGGAAACGGCGGATATTAACCGCAAGACTGGGCAGAAAAAACACCAGAGAGGCAAGTGTGGCAATGCCAATGCCAAAACCTGCCTGAAGGGGGGAAATTCCCAGCACGGTTGCGTCCAGCGCGGAAGCCACAAGCCCCACAAGAAAGGTAAAAAGGGTAAACCACCAAAATTCGGAGCGTGTTGCCCTGCCACTGAACACCACATATTTTTTCATACACGTTTTTACTGATGTGCCAAAATCCATAAAACGCCTCCGGGAATTTTTTTGTATGTATGGGGAAAAGCGTATCCTTGGGGATTCTCCAGATACATACTGGAAACATACCCCATGGCAATTTCACGATATACTGGATTACTCTTCAGCTTTCAGGGTAAACGCTATAATGCGTCTTTTAAGTCACCGCCTTTACTGTGACGAACTTTGCCGCTGTATGGCGTGCAGAAGGTATCATGGCTTGCGTGGGAAGAGGCGGTTGTTACAATGTTTTCCGCATGGGAAACGGTTGGCTGTCTTTTTTGGGCATATTCTTGGGGAACAGGGTTTGCCTGGTCTTCTTCCCATAAAGTTTCTTCATCCTCTTCCGGGTACTGCACAACAAGCGGGGTGGATTTTCCGCACAAAAGGATAATTGGCAAAAATATTAATATATGTGAAAACATGTACCAAATTGCAAACGAAAAAAATTCTGCGGCAGGGTAAAGGACATCCGGGGAAAACAACCGCATCCATAAACCCACCCGAAGAAGAAGTGCTTGCAGAAAACTTCCCAGAAAAGCGTCCAGCATAAAGCCAAAAAACAGGTATACAGGTGCCACAAAAAAAGAGCTGTATAACGCATGCAACCGGCGTGCAGTTACGGCAACCATGGGGCTTAAAAAAAAGACAAAAAGAAAGAAAAACCAGGAGAGCCCCGTATAACGGTGTGATAGAACTTTGAGCGGAGAATCCGTATAATCCAGAAAAAATCCCAATGTCAGCATGCCCAGAAAAAAGACCAGAAAAGACCTAAATTCCGCGTGTGAGGCAGTGCCTCTAAAAACAACAAATTTATTGAGACAGGTAAATACGGATTTTATAAACCCCATTTGTCTCTCCTTCGTAAAATAATACGCAAAAAAGCGCCGATTACCCTGAAAAATCCTATACCATGTTGGCTGTATAATGTCCATAGCAGGTTTTACAAAGACTTTTTCCTCACTACAGTTGGCACGCAAAAATATACAATTTGCAAAAAAAGCAAATATACACAAATACGCGCATTAAAATACATCTTTTTGTTCTGATTTTTTTCCTTACCACCCGTATGGATTGCCATATGCCTGCACTTGTTCTTTAAAAAAAAAAACGCTATGGTACGCCATCTCGTTTCTGGAGGTAATATGAAAATAACCTTTTTGGGCGCAGCCCAGACTGTTACGGGTTCCTGTTACGCTATTGAAGCCGCAGGCAGTCGTTTTTTGATAGATTGCGGCATGTACCAGGGAAACCAGGAAATGGAAAAACGTAATGCGGAAACAAAAAACTACATTACTCCCAAAGTAGATTTTGTTTTGCTTACGCATGCCCATATTGACCACTCTGGCCTTTTACCGCGCCTAAGCAAGGAAGGCTTTACAGGCCCCATCTACTGTACCACACCCACCAAAGACCTTTTGTGCCTTATGCTGGACGACAGCGCCCATATCCAGGAAATGGAATACACCTGGCGGGAAGCGCATTCTAAACGTAAAGGACAAAAAACGGAAAACGGTGCTCCTCTTTATACATCGGAAGATGCGGATAAGGCTATGGAACTGGTGCGCCCCGTTGAATTTGACAAAGCTTTTGAACCTGCGCCCGGTATCCGTGTTATTTACCACTATGTTGCCCACATCTTAGGGGCCGCTTTTCTGGAACTTGAAATTACAGAAGGCGACACTGTCACCCGCCTTGTTTTTTCCGGCGACTTAGGCCGCCCGGGTGCGCTTTTGCTGGCAGACCCCGCATTCCCCCCCAAGGCGGATTATCTTTTTGTGGAATCCACCTACGGTGACCGTAACCACAAAGGGGAAGACGATACCCTGAACGAACTGGCAGAAGCCATTGCGTACAGCTACAAAAACAAAGAAAAGGTTATTATCCCCACTTTTGCGGTGGAACGTACACAGGAAGTGCTTTACAGCCTGATGATGCTGGTGGATAAAGGGAAACTGCCGCCGGATATGCCCATTTATGTGGACAGCCCCCTTGCCATACGCGCGACAGATGTGTTTATCCAGTACGCGCATATGCTGCAAACCCCGGAAGCGGGAAGTCTGGCCAATATTAATTCCCCCAAATACAATATCCACTACACACTTTCTGCCGCAGAATCCCAGGCACTGAATGAAAGTAAAGGCCCGGCCATTATTCTTTCGGCAAGTGGTATGTGTAATGCAGGCCGCATTAAGCACCACTTAAAGCACAACGCATGGAAACCCGGTGCAAGTATTGTGTTTGTAGGGTATCAGGCTATGGGAACACTTGGCCGTAAAATTGTAGACGGTGTTTCGCCCGTGCGGCTTTTTAACGCAGACCTTGCCATTAAAGCCAAAATTTTCACTATCAACGGTTTTTCCGCCCATGCCGGCCAAAGCCAGATTATGGACTGGATAGCCCCCAGTGTGCACCCTGAGCTGCAGATTGTGCTTATCCACGGGGAAGAAAAAGCCCAGACAGCCCTGAAAACCCTTATACAGGAAAAATTTGGCCTGACAGCCAGAGTGCCTTCCTTTCTGGAAGAAATGGAAATCCACGGCAAAGCCGCGCCTATTTGCACCACCTGCCCGGACAATATTCCCTCCGTGGATTGGAAGTTTTTACTGGACGAAATGGACCAGCGTATGGCCCAACTGCATACCCGCCTTACAGATATGCCCCAAAAACCATGGGAAACCCAAACAGATACCCGCGACAGGCTTTTGGAAATCCATAAGGATCTTCTTAACTTCCTGTCCCAGCTTTAGGCCCGGCCCATGCGCATTATAGCAGGCGCCCACAAAGGGCGCAGCCTGAAAACCGTGGAAGGCCCGGGCTACCGCCCGGCTATGGCCATTGTGAGGGAAGCGGTGTTTTCCATGCTTGCCTCACGTGGCCTTAGCTTCAATTCCACCCATGTGCTGGATTTATTTGCCGGCAGTGGGGCATTGGCTTTTGAGGCACTCAGCCGCGGTGCAGAAAAAGCGTATTTTGTGGAAAATAACCCTAAGGCTGCCGCATGTATAGCGGAAAATGCACGCAAATTGGATATAACCGCAAGCTGCCATATTCTGCAGGAAGATGTTGTGCGATTTGTGGGCCGGCCACCGCAAAAACGTAATCTGGCCCCTTTTCCTCTTATTTTTATTGACCCTCCCTATGCTTTTGACCGCTTAAAAAATCTTATCACTGTTCTTCTCCAATATGGCTGGCTGGCGGAAAACGGTTTTCTGGTGGCAGAAGTGGAACGTCATAACACACTCGAAGCGGATGCTTTCCCCGGTTTGGAAACAGAAGCAGACCGAGTATTCGGCCAGACAAGGATTCTTTTATGGAGCAAAGCACAACCCGCAGACTTGGCATAGCCATTTACCCGGGCACATTTGATCCGCTCACAAACGGGCATTGTGGCATTGTTCACCGTGGGGCAGAGCTTTTTGAAAATATTATTGTCGCTGTTGCGGCAGATACTTCCAAAAAAACGCTTTTTTCCTTAGACGAACGTGTTGCCCTTGCCCGCCAAAGTTTTGCCGATACCCCTAATGTGCTGGTGGAGCCTTTTGAAGGCTTGACTGTAGAGTTTGCCCGCCAAAAAAACGCCTGCGCCCTTTTGCGCGGTTTGCGTGCTGTTTCTGATTTTGAATACGAATTCCAGCTTGCCCTTATGAACCGTAAACTTTGCCCGGATGTGGAAACGGTTTTTTTAATGACAGATTTCAGCTGGATGTATATAAGTTCCACCATTATTAAAAGTGTGGCTTCTCTGGGTGGGGATGTCACCACCCTTGTCCCTGCCCCTGTGGCGGAAGCTTTAAAAAAAGCGTATGGAAATTAAAGGGTATACATTGGTATATGCTGCAAAAACTTCTCTGTCTTGTTGGCCCTACTGCAGCAGGTAAAAGTGCTGTTGCTTTGGAAATTGCCGCCGCTTTGCAGGCAGCAGGGCAAAAAGCGGCTGTTGTGAATGCGGATTCCAGGCAAATATACAGAGATTTTCCTCTTATTACAGCCCAGCCGAATGCGGAAGAACAAAGTCTTTTTCCGCATTTGCTTTATGGCTACCTGCCCACAACAGAAAAAAGCAGCGCCGCAGACTGGGCCCAACGGGCAAGCCGCGTTATAGGGGAGTGCCAGGCAAATGGTGTATTGCCCATTTTAACGGGTGGCACAGGGTTTTACTTCCGTGCGCTTTTAAATGGTCTGGCGGAAATTCCCCCCATTGACCCCGCAGTGTCTGCCAGCCTGAAAAAACAGGCCACACAGCACGGCGCGCCTTTTTTACATGCAAAATTGGCGGAATGTGACCCTTTAACAGCCAAACGCCTGCACCCCCATGATACCCAGCGTATTCTGCGTGCTCTTGAAGTGTGGGAAAGCACAGGCAAGGCACTTTCTGCCTGGCAGGCGGAAAAAACCGTGCCCTTTCTCCCCCCCATGCCCGTGCTTACACTGGCTATAGGGGCAAATATCCAGGAAATCCGCAGGCGTTCTTTACCGCGTATACAGGCTATGCTCAAAGCAGGTGCATGTGTTGAGGCGCAGCGCGCCTGGGCTGTCTGCCCCAACCCGTCTGCACCGGGCTGGTCGGGTATTGGCTGCGCGGAAATTCTGGCCTTTATGCAGGGTAAACTTTCTCTGGAACAGGCGGTGGAGCTTTGGGACAGTCATACAAAAGCGTATGCAAAACGCCAACTGACATGGTTTAAAGCGGATAAAACCCTGACGTGGTATGAGGCAGAGCAACCAGAGACTCTTGTGTCCCGCGTGATGGATTTTTTATCCTGAAAAAAAGCCCGGAAAAACCGTTGAATTAAAAAAATGCCTATGGATCATAGCAGTTTATGCTCTTGGCAAATATTTTTCAATAACATCCTGCAACTTGGTAAAATCCACAGGTTTGGTAACATAGTCGTTCATGCCGCACGCGTACCCTTCGCCTATTTCCTCCGCAAATGCGTTGGCCGACATACCAACAATGGGCGTATGGGAAACATTGTTTTCGTTTTCAAACTGACGAATTTTTCGGGTAGCCTCATAACCATCCATATGGGGCATCTGAATATCCATAAAAATGATGCCAAAAAAACCTGAAGGGGCTGCCTTAACTGCCTCCAGCGCCTTTTGTCCATCCCAGGCCTGCTCAACAGTTAATCCTAAAAATTCAAGGTATTCCCTTGCTATTTCCATATTAATTTCGTTATCTTCCGCCAAAAGAATCCGTCCTGTGTATTGCCGCGCTGTTTTGGCAGTGGGTGGCGCAAAACCAACTTCATTATCCCCCGCCAACTCGTAAAGAACACGGTATAAGGTGGATTTAAACACCGGCTTTGCCAAAAATGCATTAACTCCCGCCGCTCTTGCATCCGCTTCCATATCCGTCCAGTCATAGGCAGTCAGGAAAATAATTGGCAGCCCCTCACCCACTTGTTCGCGTATCCGACGGGTAGTTTCCACCCCGTCCATTCCGGGCATTGCCCAGTCAATAATAATAACATGGTAATCCTGTTCCAGGTCCCTTGCATACTTTACTTTTTCCACCGCTTCTGCGCCTGTCATTACCCATTCACCGCGCATACCTACTTCGTCCAACATCCGCGTAGTATTTTCACAGGCAATAATATCATCATCAACAACCAGCGAGCGCAAATCATGCAGCACCCTGAAATCAAACCCCATGTCTTCTCCACTTTGCAACTTCAGCGGCAGTGTGACGGTAAATGTAGAACCCGCGCCTACCACACTCTCTACTTTTATTTGCCCGCCCATCATATCCACAATATTTTTTGTGATAGCCATGCCGAGCCCCGTACCCTCTACCCTGCTGTTGGTGGCAGATTCCGCCCGCTCAAAAGGCATGAATAATTTCTCCAGAAATTGCTCCGGCATGCCAACACCGGTATCCCGCACCACAAACTGGTAATTGCCATGCCCTTTAATGGTAGGCGAAAGCTCCCTTACTGTCAGGCACACCGTCCCCCCCTCAGGGGTAAACTTCACCGCATTCCCAACAATATTCAGTAAAATTTGCCTGATGCGAATAGCATCGCCAATAATTTTCTCATGCATCAAATTCTGGATATTAATTTCAACATGTAAAGATTTAGCAGTAGCCTGTGTTTGTACAATTCCCCTGAGATCACTGATGAGTTCAGAAATCAAAAAATCTTCTTCGTTCAGCAAAACTTTTCCACTTTCAATTCTGCTCATATCAAGAACATCATTGATCAGACCCAAAAGATGTTTGGATGATAAAGATATTTTATGCAAGCATTCCTGTATTTTATCTGGATTATTAATGTGTATTGCAGCAATAGATGTTAAACCAATAATCGCATTCATGGGTGTGCGAATATCATGCGACATATTAAAGAGAAATTTTGTTTTTGCACTATTTGCCCGTTGTTCAACTTCTAATTGTGAACGAACGGTACGCACTTCTTCTTCAGTTTTTACCTTCAATTTTAGCAAATATAAATAAAATGCAATAGCCAACAATACTGCTATGCTAAGAAGAGTAGCCATTGCAAAAATTGTAGTACGTGAAGTACTAACATGATTCGCATATTCAGTCAGTTTTTCGCCAGCTCTTGTATTAATTGTGGCGGTGAGTTTGTCTAATGTGTTGAGTAATGGAATAAAATTTTTTTGATAAAAAGCATTGATACTACTGGCATTACTCTCTGGTGTTGCCACAAAATTCAAAAACTCATGCTGTACATCTTTTAAGTCTTTATATGCCTGGTCCAAGAGGGGAACATTTGTCGTATCCCCTAAATACCTGTCAGCCAAAGTTTTGATTAATGTACGCATTGATTTATCAATGTCATTATAATGTTTTTGTACGCTGCTAATAACGTCAGGAGAATTGGAATATACTAAACGTTCAGGCAATATCCGTAAGGTCATCAAATTCGCTTTTATGTCGCCTATAGTTACTGATACAATATAGGGGTGTTCTTTCACTGTAACCATTTGCTTGTCCATATTATAGGAATTGACAATGGTAATACTGTAGTAAATCACCACAATTGCAACTATAGCAGTAGCAGTTATTTTAGAGAGCAGGTCTGCATATGTTTTCATGAACGTTTCCAATGCCTTTTCTCCTTCCGCTCAGGGCTGTCCCCGCCTGTGTAAACATTTTTTTGCCACTTTAAAGCAAAATTACCAATCAAATCATGCGTGTTATTCTTCTGCAAGAAATTGGTACATGCAAATTGGCAAATTGGTAACTTTTACTGCTTCAATATAATGCTTTTATCATGCATTGGCAAGACTTTAGCACAAGACAAATATAACCTGTCAATTTCAATATTAAATGCCCAAACACTTACTACGCGTGTAGCAAAAAAACGCTTGCATCTCGTCTTAAGAAAGGCTATCTTCCCCGAGTGGAGAGGTGTCCGAGCTGGCCTAAGGAGCACGATTGGAAATCGTGTGTACTCAAAAGGTACCGGGAGTTCGAATCTCCCCCTCTCCGCCAGATTTCAATCCAGCCGAGTTCGGCAAAGCCTGAAAAGTCTTTCCTGGCAAGGGAATAAGCAAGACAGGTAGTCCGAACTCGGCTGGGAAAAGCCATAGACAGCCCACTCTTTTGGGGGTACTGCTGGGGGTACACATTCCCTTGCCAGGAGTAATACCCCCATGTCTCGATCTTCCAGTCTCACAGATACCGCAGTACGTGGCGCAAAGCCCACCAGCAAACCGCAAAAACTCTTTGACGGCAATGGCTTATTTCTCTTTGTCGCGCCCAGCGGCGCGAAAAGCTGGCGTTTGAAGTACCGTTTCCAAGGCCGCGAAAAGCTGCTGACCCTTGGCACATACCCCCAGCTTTCCCTCAAGGAAGCGCGGGAAGCCTGCGCTGACGCCAAGAAAAGGTTGAGCGGGGGTATTGACCCCTCGATGGAAAAGAAGGTCAAAGCCCGGAGCGTCCAGACCTCCTTTGAGTTCGTGGCGCGTGAATGGCACGAAAACCAGAAGCCCATCTGGACGGAAGGGTACGCCAAAGACGTGATGGAACGCATCGACAAGAATGTGTTCCCGCTGCTCGGCAATCGTCCCATCGGCGACATCACCCCGCCGGAGCTGCTGGCCGTGCTGCGGCGCATAGAAATGCGCGGAGCCGTTGACCAGGCACACCGTGTGCGGAGCATATGCTCTCTCGTGTTCCGCTATGCCATCGCCACAGGCCGCGCC
>CAZJOG010000077.1:0-10484 GCA_964547565.1 uncultured Desulfovibrionaceae bacterium | reverse complement strand
AACCCCTTGGTTGATGAGTGATAACACTCTCCCAAGGGGTTTGGCCGTTTAAGCGCTTCAGCGCCCTGGAAAGGCAATATAGTGAACAAAAAATATTTTTTTTACCTCTTGCTTTTCTTTTAAAAATTTCTTAAAATTACAGAGCAACGTGCTTTTCTCTGCAAGAGTTAATTTTGTTTACAGGAAAGCACTTTTATTATAAACAAGGCGGCAAAGCGAACGTTGCGCGTTTTACTCTGTCACTTTTTTTTGAAAGAGACGCCTTGTGTTTATGGGTGACTATTGAGTTTTTAAGTTGGATACTGCATATTGCACAGCAAGTTTGTGCTGCAAAGTACAAACAAAAAACTGTGCAAGAGCCTTCGTGGTGTATTGTGTATTCTAGATCTCATTCTCTTCCCATAGCTTGCACAAAATTACACGTAAGGCTGCCTGAATGGGAGTTTTCGTTCATCCGGCCTGTCTAACCTCTAACATCGGAGCTTCCATGAACGTATCTGTGAATGCATCGCCTGACTGCCTCAGCGAAGAAGAACGCAGCCGCTGGCCAGTAAAAAAATCAACAGCCTTTTATGCTTTTTTTGTTATTTTTATGCTTGCCCTGCTTGATATGGCGGACAGGCAGATTTTGGCAGCTCTGTTTCCGTATTTGAAAGAGGAGTTTGCGTTTTCTGATAGCCAGCTGGGCTTTCTTGCTTCACTGGTAAATATTGGTTTAATTGTACTTGCTGTGCCAACTGCCTACTTTGTAGACAAATGGAGCCGTAAAAAAATGCTGGCTGTTATGACGCTTATATGGTCTGTTTCCACAGCGGCCTGCGCTTTTGTTTCTGGCTATGCCCACCTTGCTGTTTGCCGTTTTCTTGTTGGCGCTGGTGAAGCGGGTTATGCCCCTGCCGGCCAGGCGATACTGGCATGTTCTTTCCCCAAAAAATACCAGACCGCCGCTATTGCGGTAACAACATACGGCATGACCATTGGTGCCATGATTGGCCTTTTGGGTGCTGCGTATATTGCCAGCCACTGGGGCTGGCGCCATGCGTTTGGGGTATTTGCCATACCCGGTGTTATTTTGGCCATTATGTGTCTTTTCCTGAAAGACTTTAAGGTTAAACCGGTTGATGACTGTGACACAGAAGCTGCTCCTGCGGGCTCTCTTGCTTCCGCCAGTTATGGCAAAGTCATTGCCGCTGTGTGCAAAACACCCACCCTTGTGTTTGCTATTCTGGCGCAGTCCTTCATATTGCTTATCAGCTCCGCTATGCAAATATGGATGCCCACCTATTTTACACGCGCCGCCCATGTTGACCCCACATACGCCGCCATGCTTTCTGCCATTGTGATGTTTGTGAGCTTTTTTGGGATGATTATTGGCGCTTCTCTGGTGGACTGGTTCCGTAAATACGGCATGACCAAAGTTCTTCTTGGTGTAGCCGCGTTGTGCGCTTTTGGTTTTGTGGCTATGTTTATAGCCTATGGTGTGCTTGAGCCAGGTTCTGTTCTGCAGCTTATTATGATTGTTCTGTATGGCTTGGCTTCCTGCCCGGTGGCTATGATTGGCGGCACCATTGTGGCTGACCTTTCCCTGCCCCAACACCGCGCCACTGCTGTTTCTATGATGATTGTTGTGCAAAACCTTTTTGGTATGGCTCTTGGCCCGGTGCTTATTGGTGTGCTGGCGGACTTTTTCTCCCTTATCACCGCAATTATTATGATATCCTTCCTTTTCCTGCTTGGTGCCGCAATGTACTTCCTGGCTTCCCGAACTTACGCAAAAGACCTGGCCAAGATGGAAAAAGTGGTAGTGGAATTCTAACCCTCTTTTTTTTCAGGCTATATGCCTGATCCAGAAACATCCCCCCGTGTGCCTGTTCGCATGGGGGGTTTTTGTTTCTATACGTTGGGTCCATTTTCCAAACGCCTGCTTATGTTTATACCACGTGCTATTTAAAAAATTATACTTGACGCCTATCCCAAACTTTTATACAGAATTAACAAACAGAATTGGGCATAATTGTATCCTGTTGAGGAAAAAGCAAATTTTCGCCTGTTTTTTTGCAGAATTCTGCTTTTTTCTATCTTTTCCTTCTGTATGCCCATCAATCAATCATCCTTCACTTTATCCAGGAGAACTTCCATGAAAAAACTGGTCACAGCACTTTTTTTGGCGTCTTTAATTTTCCCTTTTTCTGCTGTAGCGGCAGATTTTTCCGGCGTCTATCTTACCCCTAAGGTTATCCTTGGTTTTCAGCAGGGCACAGGGCATTTTTATATAAATAATGCAGAACCCGGCAACACATCAAAAAGCCTTGGCAGCCGCGCGGTATTTGGTGGCGCTTTGGCCCTTGGGTATAATTTTTCCAAAACACTGGATATGCCTGTGCGTCTGGAACTGGAATACTCCCTATTCAGCACTGCCAGCAGAAGTTATACCAAAACCCCAACAGGCTTGGCATACACGGGAAGCTTCAAAATAAAGTCTGAAATACAAAGCCTGTTTGCCAATGCGTATTTTGATATTAACACGGGCACAGCCTTTACCCCCTATGTAGGCGCCGGCCTTGGTATTGCTTTTAACCGCTATGCCGCCTCTCTGGTAGAAAATGGCGGCTTTAACACAAATGCCTCTTTGGGCAGCCGCACCAGCACCAATTTTGCCTGGAACATTGGTCTTGGTGTTTCTTACGCATTTACCGATACTATATCCGCAGATCTTGGTTATCGTTATGCCCAGTTTGGCAAAGGTAGCACCCATACATACGCGGATAACACATACACCATAAAAAGCAAAAGTGGCACTATCAGCATGCACCAGATTATGCTGGGCCTGCGCATAACGTATTAAAAAACAAAAGCCATGTAACGCACTAAAAAACAACAGATACATGCGTGTTTAAAACACAAAGCCCTGCTTTTCGCGGGGTTTTGTGTTTTAAACACGCAAAAAATGTTTTGTTACAAGACGGAATAGCATTATATTTACTGCGTATTTTCAAAAATAATGCGCATTATATATTATTTTACATTTCCTTTGTCAAAAAAACTTGACAGAGGAACTATTTTCCCCTAATTACAAACTGTAAGGGGAACTTTTCCCCATACGATTTTTACTTTTAACCTGTCGGAGATACTCCATGAAAAAAGTACTGGCAACCCTTCTTCTTTCTGCTCTTCTTGTTCCTGCTTCCGCTTCTGCAGCTGATTTCAGTGGCGTGTACATCACCCCGAAAATCATCGGTGGTATCCAGCAGGGCACTGGCAATCTGTACAAAAACAATGTAGCACTGGGCAATATGTCCAAAAACCTTGGCAGCCGTGGCGTGTTTGGTGGCGGCCTTGCTCTTGGTTATGACTTCAGCAAAAAGTTTGACGCCCCTGTGCGTGTAGAACTGGAATACACCGCGTTTACTTCTGCTGGCAGAAGCTACACCAAAACCCCCACTGCTGCCGCCACTCCCAAGCATGTCAGAATGAACTCTGAAGTGCAAAGCTTGTTCTTTAACGCCTATTTTGACATTAACACTGGCACCAACTTTACCCCCTATGTGGGCGCCGGTCTTGGTGTTGGCTTTAACCGTTATAGCTCTTCTTTCTTTGATGATCTGGCTGGCGCCCCCCGTTACAACCTGGGCAGCCGTAGCCGTGCAAACTTTGCCTGGAACATTGGCGCAGGCGTTGCCTACAAGTTTACAGACAACATCGCTGTAGACCTTGGCTACCGTTATGCCCAATTTGGTAAAGGTTACACCCGCACTGTGAATGTTGCTGGCGACACCTACAAAGGCAAAATTGGCACAGTCAGCATGCACCAGTTTGTGCTTGGCCTGCGCGTAAGCTTCTAGTCTTTCGCGTAAGCTTCTAATCTTTACAGATAAAGCTTGAAAAAAAGCCCGTTGCCTTCCGGCAGCGGGCTTTTTTTGGGGTGGGTCTCTGCGCAGATTCTTTTGTTCACGCACCTTAGAGCAATTCCAAAAACATTCTGGGTTATTCTCAAATCAATAGGGAAATGCTCTAATACACGCGGCATATACCCTGCATGCTCCTTCCCACTGTAAAAAAAGCCCGCTATGCACATTTTCCGCTAAAATTCCTTTAAAACAGGCCCAGTCGTTCTTGACGCTAGAGGCACATTCCTATAAACTTTTTTGACAAACTGTTTGTTGCCCAAACGTGCATATACTCGCACATTTTTTTACTGCCATCGCGATGGAGATTTTTGTGTCAAATCCCAGTTCTGCCAAACCCAAAAAAGCAGGCAAGCCCATTAAGCTTGCCACACAGTCACCGCATGTAGAATACTTTATGCCCATGCTGGAAAGCTTTGCCGAGCATGATGAGTTGAATGAAGTGATAAAAAACTGCGTGGTGAAATCCTGTGAAATTTTGGATTCCGGCATTAGCCTTTATCCCAACGACTTTGTGAAAGAACACGAAGCCGGCCCTATACGCGCGGAATATGAGGCTTTCAGCGCTGAAGAACTGGAAGATGTGCCTACAGTTTTTACACTGGCCGGGCGTATTGTTTCCTCCCGCTCCTTTGGTAAAGTGATATTTTTTCACCTGCAGGACCGCACAGGCCGTTTGCAGTGTTACGCGGAAAAAGACGCCCTGGGCGACGATGTTTACCGTGTTTTTAAAAAACTGGATGTAGGGGATATTGTAGGCGTAAGTGGTACACTTTTCCGCACCAAAACAGGGGAACTTACCCTTGCCTGCACAGCGGCACGCCTGCTTTCCAAAGCTTTTCGCCCCCTGCCGGAAAAGTTTAAAGGCATGACCAATGTGGAACTGCGTTATCGCCAGCGGTACGTAGACCTTATTACCAACCCCCGCGCCCGTGATATTTTCCGCAAACGCACAAAAATTGTGCGCGAATTCCGCCGTTTTATGGAAATGCACGGTTTTATGGAAGTGGAAACACCCATGATGCAGCCCCTTGCAGGCGGCGCTGCGGCAACCCCTTTTGTCACCCACCACAATGCGCTGGATATGGACTTATACCTGCGTATCGCGCCAGAATTATATCTTAAGCGCCTTTTGGTAGGCGGGTTTGAAAAAGTGTTTGAAATAAACCGCTCCTTCCGTAATGAAGGCACAGACACACGCCATAACCCTGAATTCACCATGTGTGAATTTTACTGGGCGTATGCCACATTCCAGGATTTAATGGATTTTACGGAACAGCTTTTTGCCCACATTACCCTGCAGGTATGCGGCAACACAGTGATTACATACCAGGAAAGGGAAATTGACCTCACCCCCGGTCACTGGCAACGCCTTACGTTCCATGATTCCCTGGAGTCTTTGGGTAACCACACGCCGGAGTTTTACAATAACCCCTTACTTATACGGGAATATTTAAAATCCCGCGGTGAAAAAAATGTGGACAATGAAGGCCTTGGCAAGCTCCAGGCCAAACTTTTTGATTTGGATGTAGAGCCAAAACTTATCCAGCCCACTTTTATTTACCATTATCCCACAGAAATTTCTCCTCTTTCCCGCCGCAATGACGAAAACCCGGAAATTGCGGATCGTTTTGAACTTTTTATATCCGGCGCAGAAATGGCCAATGCTTTTTCTGAACTTAACGACCCTGTTGACCAGCGTTTGCGTTTTCAACACCAGATGGAGCAAAAAGCCGCGGGCGATGAAGAAGCCCACCCCCTGGATGAAGATTACCTGCGCGCTCTGGAATATGGTATGCCCCCTGCTGCCGGTCAGGGTGTAGGCATTGACCGCCTCACCATGCTGCTGACAGACTCCCCCTCCATCCGTGAGGTCATCTTTTTCCCCCTGCTCAGGCCGGAAAGTTAACCCTATGCGTTTTGAACTGTTTGTGGCCTGCCGCTACCTCCTTTCGCGGCGCAAACAAACCTTTATTTTTGTTATATCGCTTATGTCCATTTTAGGCGTGGCCATTGGTGTGGCTGCGCTTATTCTTGTTCTTGGTGTATACAATGGTTTTACCAAGGATATACAAGACAAAATTTTAGGCGCCAATGCCCATATTCTGGTCATGTCGCAAGATCGCACAGCCTTTGAAACAGCCCTTGGCGGCACAGAAGGCCTGGTGGAGCGCATTAGCGCCATTAACGGCGTAAAGGCTGTTACCCCCTATATTTATACAGAAGTGATGATCTCCACCCCTGCAGGCGCAAAGGGTTTACTTTTGCGTGGGATTGATGAAAAAAATTCCCAGGGGCTTGCTATACTGCACCCTCTGGCTATGGGGGATATTTCCAACCTTACCCAAAAAGAAGGGGAAAGCGGCCCCCCCGGCATTGTACTTGGCAAAGAAATTGCCACTATCATGAAGGTGGAAATAGGCAGCCGGGTTAACCTTTTATCTCCCATGGGGCAAAGCTCTGCCGCTGGTTTTACGCCTAAAATAAAACCTTTCCGCGTTATTGGTATTTTTTCTTCAGGTATGGTGGAATACGACACAGCCCTTGGCTTTATTTCCATGGAGGCCGCGCGTGACTTCCTTTCCCTGCCAGAAGGCCGCCTTTCCGGCATAGAAGTGATGATGGAAGACCCGTATGATGCGGATATTGGCGCAACAGCCATTATTAATTCCCTGGGTTTTCCGTTTTACACACGCCACTGGAAAGAAATGAACGCCAATCTTTTTGCTGCGCTTGAGCTGGAAAAATTTGGTCTTTTCCTTGTGCTTACCATGGTTATTCTGGTGGGTTCTTTTTCCATTATCACCTCTCTTATTATGCTGGTTATGGAAAAAACACGCGATATAGCCATTCTTATGTCCATGGGGGCTACAAGCCGCAACGTGCGCCGCATTTTTATGTTGCAGGGCACTATTATTGGCCTTGTGGGCACCAGTTTGGGCTATGCGCTGGGCCTTTCTCTGGCGTGGGTGCTGAAAAATTATGATATTGTCAAACTGCCTGCTGGTGTGTATACTATGGAGCACTTACCCTTGCTCATTAATACACCGGATACATGGCTTGTAGGTGTGGTTTCCATGCTGTTGTGCATAGTGGCCACTGTGTATCCCAGCCGCAAAGCAGCCGCCCTTGTCCCGGCAACTGCCCTGAGGTATGAATAATGCAGTACTCTGTCCGCCACGTATCCAAAACAGTGCAAGGCCCGCATGAGGCAGTACATATTCTTACCAATGTTAATCTGGATGTAGCCTCTGGGGAAGGTATTGCTATACTTGGAGCTTCCGGTTGCGGCAAGTCCACCCTTTTGCACATTTTAGGCGCACTGGATACCCCCACTGAGGGAGAAATTCTATACGAAGGCAAAAACCTGTCTTCTCTGGATAATGAAAAAAAAGCGCAATTTCGCAATAAAGAACTGGGTTTTGTTTTCCAGTTCCATCACCTTTTGCCGGAATTTACTACTTTGGAAAACGTGGCCATGCAGGCGCTTATAGGCGGCACACCCCGTAACAATGCGCTTGCCATGGCAGAAGAAGCCTTGCTGGCTGTTGGCCTGAAAGAACGTCTGGCCCACAATGTCACCACCCTTTCCGGCGGAGAACGCCAAAGGGCCGCCATTGCCCGGGCAATTTTGCAAAAACCCCGTGTCCTGCTTGCGGATGAACCCACAGGTAATCTGGACGAAAAAACTGGCGAAAAAGTGATTGACCTGCTCCTTACTCTGGGGCAAAACCAAAATATGACCCTGCTTGTCGTTACCCATAACCAGCAAATAGCGGCCCGTATGGGGCGCAGTTTTGAATTAAAGTCGGGAGAACTCTATGAACAATAAGCGTACTGGCTTGCTTCTTGCCGTCATTTGTACGGTATTCACCTTCCTGGCAAGCGCCCTGCCCTTCCCCACATGCGCGCATGCAGAAGAAAAAGCCCGCGTGGTGGTGCTCCCCTTTACCATCAACGCGCCCGCAACCATGAACACCTTAAGCCGCGATGTGCCGGAACTTATCCGCAAAAGCCTTTCTGCCAAAGGCTTCCGCATTGTGCAGGTGCAAGCACCCCCCACCCCTGTTTCTGATGCTTCCGCCGCCCGCGCCCTTGGCCGCACAGCCCGCGCAGACTATGTGGTGTACGGCACCCTGAACCAAATTGGCGAAAGCTTCAGCATAGACGCCCGCCTTGCGCAGGTGGATGGCAACGGCCTGCGCCCCTACTACCTTGAACGCCCCAATATTCTGGAACTTGCCCCCGCTGTTGATACCCTCACAGCCTCCATGTCCCAGGGTATTATCAGCAAAAACGCCCTGGCGGAAATTGAGGTGCGCGGCGCCCGCGTGCTTGACCCCTTTGTGATTATTGACCGCGCCCAAAGCACCAAAGGCGAAGCCGTTAATATCGATGTGGTGGACGCAGACGTACGCCGCATTTGGGATTTAGGGTATTTTGAAGACGTTTCCGCCTCTATAGAAGACGGCCCCAAAGGCATTACCCTTGTTTTTAATGTGGTAGAAAAACCCCGCATTGACGATGTGCGCGTGGAAGGCAGCAAAGCCGTGCGCCTTAAATCTATCACAGAAGCGATGAGCACCCAGACAGGCTCCGTTTTAAACGAAAAACTGCTTGCCCAGGATATACAAAAAATTACAGAGCTGTATCGCAAAAAAGGCTACTATCTGGCAGACGTAAAATACGAAATCCAGCGTCAGCCTGGCGCCACTTCCGCCGCCCTTGTCTTTACTGTGGACGAAGGCTCCAAACTGTATATCAAAGAAGTGGTCATAGAAGGCCTGGAACAGGTAAAACGCAAAGATCTGGAAGATTACCTTGCCCAAAAACCCCGTGGCATGATCTCCTGGCTTATTGGCACAGGCGTGCTGCAGGAAGAACAGCTTGAGCGCGATTCCCAGGCCATACAGGCGTACCTTGTGGACAACGGCTTTATCGAAGCCCAGGTTAGCGCCCCGGAAGTAAAGTACGACCCCGACGGTATCCGTATTATTTACACCGTGCGCGAAGGCGCCCGCTATAAACTGGGCGACATCGTGTTTGCCGGTGACCTTATTGTCCCGGACGCAACCCTGTACCAGGTTATTGCCCTTGACGAACATAAAGAAAAAGAAACCTACTTCTCCCTGCAAACTATGCAGAAAGACGTAGAAAACCTCACCCTGCTCTACAATGACTATGGTTTTGCTTTTGCCCAGGTGGACGCCCAAAACCGCGTTGACCCGGAAAACACCACCATAGATATTATCTATACCCTGAACCCGCGCGAAAAAGTGTACGTGCGCCGCGTAGAACTGGAAGGCAACTACAGAACACGCGATAACGTCATTTACCGCGAACTGCGCCTCGCAGACGGCCAGGAATTTTCCGGCTTTGCCCTGCGCCGCACAAACGAACGCCTGGAAAAAACCGGCTACTTTAAAACCGCAGAAACCCAAATTGTGCCAACCGGCGTCCCCGGTGAAGTGGATATCCTCGTCAAAGTGGAAGAAGATAACACGGGTATGATTATGGGCGGCGTTGGCTACTCCACCTACGATAAATTCGGGGTTATGGCCAGCATCAGCGAAAACAACCTGTTCGGCCGCGGCTACAGCGTCCAACTGCGTGGTTACCTCTCCGGCCGGGAAAACTCCCTCAACTTCTCCTTCACTAACCCCCGTATCTGGGACTCCAACCTCGGCTTCACCGGCCGCCTCTACGCCGTGGACGAAGAATGGATAGACTTTGATAAACGTACCATCGGCGGTACAGCCCAACTCTTCTACCCCCTTGGCGAATACACCACCATCTCCGGTGGCTACCGCCTGGACTTCTACAAAATCTTCAAAGTCTCCCCCTACGCCGCCCCCAGCATCTGGGACTACCGAGGGAATAATATCGCCAGCGTCATTAACATCGGCATCAGCCGCGATAGCACAAACAGCTACTTTAACCCCACCCGCGGCACTAAGGCTTCTATCGTAACCTCCTACGGCGGTGGTATTATTGGCGGCAGCGACAACTTCATCAAAGTAGCAGGCGAGCTGGCCTTCTTCTACGGCCTCTCCGATACACACGTGCTCCACGCCCGTGGATCCGCCGGCGCTGTGTTCAAAAATACCAAAAAAGTTGTGCCCTCCTTTGAACGCTTTTTTGTGGGCGGCATTAACAGCATCCGCGGCTACTCCTACGAAGACCTCTCCCCCAGAGACCCCCGTACAGGCGAACAAATTGGCGCAGACCGTATGGCATACGCTAACTTTGAATATATCTGGCACTTCCAGCCAGAATTTGGCCTGGCTCTTGTCCCCTTCTTTGATATTGGGATGAGCGGAGACTCTACGCAACCTAAAACAATGAAAAAAGTCTACTACTCCGCAGGCCTGGAACTGCGCTGGCGCTCCCCCATGGGCGACCTGCGCTTCGCTTACGGCTTCCCCCTCGCACCTAACGTGGACGGCAAAGACCGTAGAAACGGCCGCTTTGAATTCACCATGGGTCAGGCATTTTAGGGAGCGCGTTGGGGGAAAGAAGGGGAACCCCACTTTTTACAAAAGTGAGGTTCCCCTTCTCTCCCCCAAACCCCCTCTTTTC
>CAZJOG010000076.1:0-10657 GCA_964547565.1 uncultured Desulfovibrionaceae bacterium | reverse complement strand
ACCTTTTTTCCCGCAGCCAAGGGGCAATAACAGCAAAAGGCAAAGAAAAAAAACAGCGCTATTCCGATACATATCCCACCTGATTGTGCGTTTTATTTTGTGTCTTCCGGGGTTGTGCCCCAGAGAATTTTCCATTCTGTCAGAATTTGCAGGGCGGCAAGGGGCGTAAGAGAAAGCGGGTCAAGCTCTCTTAAGGCTGTTAAAACAGGGGGCGGCTTTACTTCTTGCCGCGTTTCCACTTTGCTGTTTTCCACACCAGTGGTATTGGCAGGGGATACTGTGGAAGAAACCACCAAACCCGGCAATGTAAGAGGCCGCGGGGAAGTGGCTTTTTCTTTTTCCAGCGTGCTTAAAATCTCCCGCGCGCGTATAACCACAGGCTGGGGTACACCGGCAAGACGCGCCACTTCCACGCCATAACTTTTATCCGCAGGGCCGGGGACAAGGCGGCGTAAAAACACAATATCCCCATGCCATTCCTGTATGGCAATATTGCGGTTACAAACCCCTTCTATGCGGCCTTCCAAAGCGGTAAGCTCATGGTAGTGGGTGGCAAAAAGTGTGCGGCATTTCTGTTTTTGCGCCAAATCTTCAAGCACAGCCCAGCCAAGGGCCAAGCCGTCAAAGGTGCTGGTGCCGCGCCCAATTTCATCTATAATCACAAGACTTTTAGGGGTTGCCTGACGCAAAATCCGGGCGGTTTCCATCATTTCTACCATAAAAGTACTTTGCCCGGCCGCCAGATTATCTGAGGCCCCAACACGGGAAAACACCCTGTCCACAAGCCCTATACGCGCTTTGGTGGCAGGCACAAAAGAGCCCATTTGCGCCAGAATACAAAAAAGCGCGGTTTGGCGCAGTACAGTAGATTTACCCGCCATATTGGGCCCTGTGATAAGCAAAAGCCGCTGGTTTTCGTCCAGGCGGATACTGTTAGGGATAAAAGCCGCTTTGCCTACAACAGCCTCCACAACAGGGTGACGGCCATCTGTGACATCTATTTCCATACCATCGTGCACATCAGGGCGACACCAGCCAAGGCGCGCCGCGTTTTCTGCCAGAGCCTGCCAGTAATCCACAAGCGCCACCAGAGAAGCCATAAAAAGAAGGCGCGGCCTGGCTGTGGAAAGTTTTTCCCTGAGTTCCTGGAACAGCTTGTATTCCAAAGCTTTTTTATTTTCCACAGCGTGCAGAATTTTACTTTCCATTTCTTTTAAGGCAGGCGTGCTAAAGCGTTCTGCATTCGCCAGACTTTGGCGGCGCTCAAAATACGCAGGCACAGAAGCAGACTGGGCCTTGGAAAGTTCAAAATAATACCCAAATACACGGTTATAGCCAAGGCGTAACTTGGTCAGGCCAGAATTTTTCTGCTCTTCTGCCAGCAGCTCTTCCAGACGGGCAAGGCCGTGTTCTTCCAAATCCAGACAGGCATCCAGCTCCGCGTTATAGCCATAACGGAAAATACCACCTTCCGTTATTTGCGTATTGGGGGAATCCGCAAGCGCAGAGGAAAGATATTCCGCCACATCGGCCATATCATCCCACTGCTCCAGCAGGGTATAGAGGGCACGGGGCAGGTAGTCCCCCCGCTCTTCATACGCATTGGGGGCATTGGGCGCATTGGGGGAGGCAAATTCCCCAGTTTCTGCAGGTTTTGCAGGTTCGGTTTTGGGTAAATTTTCCGGGTTCCAAACAAGCAGAGCTTCCCGTATTCTGGGAAAAGCCAGCAGGCTTTCTTTTAACGCCACCATATCCCGGGGGGAAGATCTGTCTACAGCAAGGCGGGTGGAATGGCGTTCTATATCCAACACATTTTCTAATGCCTGCCGGACGGCAGTACGCACAGCAAGGCCACCCTGACCACTTTGCCCTGTTTGAGACGTATCCCCCACAAAAAATGCCACAACATCCTGGTGTTCCTGTATTTTGGCAACATCGCGGAAAGGGTAACGTAAATGCGCCTCTAGAAGACGGCCACCCATGGGGGTTATGGTTTTATCCAGCACATGCCACAGGGTTCCCACGCCTTTTTTACCGTCAAGTTTGCGGAAAAGCTCCAGATTACGTTCTGTCACATCGTCAATGGAAAGAAATTTTCCCATATCCATGGGCCGAAAAGCAGCCAGATGCTCCGGGCTTTTTTTCTGGGTTTGCTCCAGGTAGGCAATAAGCGCACCTAATGCCTGTGTAAGGTGGGGTTTGTTTTCCAGCCCAAGGGAAGCAAGGTCTGCCACTTTTTGGGCAGCAAGCACACGGGGTTCATTTTTTTTGGCGTCAAAATACGCACGGCCGGGTAAACGCACCAGCTGGATTTCCGGCTTCAGTTTCAGGGTGGAAGGCACTTCCATTTCACTGGGCACCAGAAGTTCGGCAGGGCTCATTTTATACACCATCTGCCACAATTCTGTTTTTTTCTGGCTCTGAAAGCCCGTCAGTGCGCCTGTGGAAGCATCTGCCCACACAAAAGCGCCCTTTTCTTCTTCACAATACAGGGCGCCAAGATAATTGGCCTTTTTATCTTCTAAAAAACCTTCGTCCAGCACAGTGCCAGGGGTGACAATGCGGGTAACAGCCCGTTTCACAAGGCCTTTTGCGTCTCGCGGGTCTTCAATCTGGTCGCACACGGCAACCTTGTATCCCTTTTCCAAAAGCTGGGCAATATACGCCTGCGCGCTGTGCCAGGGCACACCACACATAGGCACGGAATCGTCTTTATTTCGGCTGGTAAGGGTAAGCCCCAGCTCGCGGGCAGCTATGGGCGCATCATCAAAAAAAAGTTCGTAAAAATCCCCCATGCGGTAAAAGAGCAAGGCATCTGGGTATTCTTCCTTAATGCTCTTATACTGGGCATACATGGGTGACAGCTTTTGCCCGGAATCCCCATGTTTTTCCATAGGTTAAGCCTTTGGCTTCCTGGAAAAAAATCCCCGTTTTCCCTGGCTGGCACCGGCTTCTTCCAACACTGTTTCTGCCCCTGTTTCTGCCAGTGTTTCTGCCCCTGTTTCTGTCTGTCGTTCCGATATGCTAAGACCAGTGGCAATAGCGGGTTTTTCCTGTGTCTGGGCAGCGGGTTCAGCCTGCTGTTTGGCAAAAAAACCTTTGGAGGCAGGTTCTGCCTTTGCGGACACAGCCGCAGGGAGTGGATGGGAAGCACGAAGTGCCGCTGCAACGCGCTGTTCTGCAAGCTTAAGTTCATCTTTCATTTTTTGCTGGGCCAGAGTTTTTTCTTCTTCTGCCTTTTGCAGAGATTCTGCCAGTTTTTCCACCTTTTTCTGCAAAGCAATAGCACGGCGGCGTGCTTTGGTGAGCTTGCCGGTAAGTGTAATACGGTCCCACATAAGCATAAGCAGAACAAGCAAAGCGCCAAGCGCAAAACAAATAAGCATAAGGGAGTATAGAGGAATGGGAATGGATTCCATAGCAGGCAAAAAGAACAAGTCTGCGCGCAAGATAACAGGATCAGCAAAAGAGGCCTGGTTTTGTACAAAAAACATCATCACCAGAAAAAATACACAAACAAGCAACAGTACTTTCAGATACCGCATAAAGCCTCTCCTGCTTCAGGTTATTGGGAACAGCCGCTTATACACACCAAGCAGCTTTGTGTATGTTGCCAAAAGATGTTCAGGTATCACACGCACATCATCAAAAACCGCCATAAAGGAAGAATCCCCCACCCAGCGTGGCACAACGTGGAAATGGGCATGGCTGCGTATACCTGCACCTGCCGCTTCACCAAGATTAAGACCCACATTAATACCCTGGGGGGCACTTGCTTCCCGTAAGACTGTGCAGGCTTTCTGCACCATGACCATAATTTCCGCGCTTTCTTCTGGCGTAAGGTCTGTTACATCCGCCGCATGCCTGTAGGGCACTACCAGCAAATGCCCGCTGGCGTAAGGATAGGTATTCATCACTGTGTAGGCAAAATGTCCGCGGTAAAGAATAAGACGCTCCGCATCAAACTGCGTAAACCTGCCGGAAGCTTCAGCCTCCGGCCCCTGCATGGCAGAAGGCATGCAGAACACGCAGTCCCCGGGCTTGGGGCCAAGTATATAGTCCATGCGCCACGGCGCCCATAATACCTTCATACTATTCCTCAATTTTTCCACAGCCTGTTTGGAGCGGCTGCTTGCGGCATTGGCCGCTGCTACATTTTCCTAACATAAAACCCCTTTGTCCGCAAGCAGGAAAGAACAGGCTATTTGGCTATGGTTGTTGCCAACTTTGGGATATGCCAAAATCGGTTAACACTTGCCATGCCTGCTTATTGCACGGATGACAAAGGCCAGACAATTTACTTGCAGTTTTTCCTGTTTTCTTTATGATGTGCAAATACTTCCCTGCCATTTTCCAAGAATGCGAACGCGCAGATTAACAGCCATTAACCCAGCAGGTATGCCATGAGGAAAAACCGCATCACTGCAAGCACGGCCCTTTTTACCCAGGCGCTCGTTGTTCTTGTCATTATCCTGCCGTTGCTTCTGATAGACAGCTATACCAACTGGAAAGTCTCCACACAATTCCGTATTCACACGCTGGAAAGTGCCACGGAATCCCTTACTGCACGCCAAATAGCTTTAACCACCACCACTCGCACGCTTTTAACCACTCTGGCTCTTAATCCCTACCTGCACCATGCAAGCCCCAAAGAGCTGACAGATTTTTTTGAAAAACTCAATAAAAATCAGCCGGATTACGCCGGCTTTGCCCTTTTTAAACCTAATGGGGAAACCCTTGCGTTTGTGCTTGGAGGGAAAAGTTATACCCCTATTGCTCCTGAAATTATACGGGAAAGAGGGTATTTTCAGGAAACACTCCAGAAAAAAGGCTTTGTAGTAAGCCCGCAACTTGTGGTAGCAGACCCTGAACAGGCTGCCGTATTACCCATGACTATGCCTGTGTTTGATGAGCAGGGGGAAATTGTTGCTGTTGTTATGTCCCCTATTGTCATAGCCAAAAATGAAGAACCCGCTGCAGAAGCTTTACGTTATTCTGAAACGGATATGTATCTTTTTGACAGAAATAACACGCTTATTTACCACTACCCTTCCAAGCATATCCCCCTGCATAACATTGTTTTGCCTCCTACTATAGATACTTTATTGAAAATACCCATGGTAAACCCATTAGACCCCATGGCTAATACCCATATTTCTGTTGAAAAACATTTTTTGGCAAATAATAACAATATATTTTTTGATACCACTATGGGTATCCGTATGTCTTTGTATTTGGATAATAATGAAAAACCCTACCTGACGCTTATTACCCAACAGCCTGCACTTTCTTTTTTTACATTTATGTTTGAACAATATACCACCCAGCTTTTTGGTATTATTTTACTTGTGGTTTTTACATTTTTTATTTCCCGTTTTACAGGGAAATTTTTCTTCAGTAATGGCCTGGAACGTATGGCAGATGTGGCGTATGCGCTGCAACAGGGCAATTACAGTATACGCAATGGCAATGTCCATGGTTGTTTTGAAATAGAAGAACTAAGCACAACGTATGATAAAGTTATAGCAACACTTGAGGAAAATACAAAAGAACTGCAAAAAATTTCCCGTACCGACCCCTTAACTGGCTTGTGGAATCGCCGTTATTTTTTTGAAGTTGCAGAACATGAAATGCAGCGCGCTTTGCGTTATAAACGTTCACTTGCCATTGCCATGACAGATATTGACCACTTTAAAGCCATTAACGATACGTATGGACACCCAGCGGGCGATGAAGTGCTGCGTGTTTTTTCCCAGACACTGGAAAAAAACATACGCACAAGTGATACACTTGCACGTTTTGGTGGGGAAGAATTTATTTTCCTTTTCCCGGAAATTAACGAAGAAGAAGCCCAGCGTATACTGGAAAAAATCCGGTATAAAATTGAACAGCTTCACGTTGATTATGAAGGCAACAATATTACATTTACCTCCAGTTTCGGGGTGTATGTGTTCCAGCCGGAAAGCCTGCAGCACTGGCCAGATACGGATGAAGAAGCAAAAACCACGGTAAAAGCCCTTATAGACAAAGCCGACAGCGCGCTTTATCAGGCAAAAGAAAATGGACGTAACCGCGTTATTGTGTATAAAGCCTGATACAAGCCTGTAAAACGCTTTTCTCACTTGCATGCCGGGTAAGAATCTGTGTTTGTGCCCGGCAGTTTTTACTTGCGTTTTAGGCATAAACAGCGTATTCTGACTAAATCTTTTCCCTCCCCCCTTAGCATAAGGAGTGTCCCATGCATAAAATTGGCAGCCGTATCCGTACCTGGCGCGAAGAGCGCAGCATCAGCCGTGAACAACTTGCAGAACTTGCGGATCTTTCTGTTCCCTTTATCACCGCCCTTGAAGAGGATGACCTTTATCCTTCCATAGGCCCTCTGCAAAAGGTTGCGCGCGCTCTTGGTGTACGCCTTGGCACGTTTATGGACGACCAGGTCACCAAAGACCCCATTATCATGCATCAGGCCGATCATACAGAAGATTTGACCATGCAAATTGCCCGTGGCAAAAAGCCCAGCTTCCATTATACATCACTTGCAAAAGGAAAAAGTGACCGTAATATGGAACCCTTCCTCATTACTGTTTCCCCGGAAGAAGACGAAGCGCCTTCTGCTCACCAGGGTGAAGAGTTTATGTATGTACTGGAAGGGGAATTAAAAGTCCTGTACGGCAAAGAAACACATATTCTCAAAACGGGCGACAGCATTTACTACAATTCTATTGTGCCCCACCTTGTGGCCACAACAGGCGGCGATGCCCGTATTTTGGCCGTTATTTATTATCCGCTTTAATTTCCAGCCACTGGGAACCTTATTATGGAAGAATATAAAGTACGCGAACGCACATTAGGCGAAATTCTGGATGCAACAGTTGCCCGTTACCCTGACCAGGAGGCCATTGTATACGCAGACCGTGACTACCGCCAAACCTGGAAAGAATTTTCCCAAAGCGTGGATGACCTTGCCAAAGGCCTTATGGCACTTGGCCTACAACCCGGGGAAAAAGTAGCCATTTGGGCCACCAATGTGCCGCACTGGGTTACGCTTATGTTTGCAACCGCCCGCATTGGCACTATTTTACTTACGGTGAACACAAGCTACAGAGACAGTGAACTGCGCTACCTGCTCAAGCAATCTGAATGCGAAAACCTGTTTATTATTGATGGTTACCGCGACCATGACTACCTTGCCACAGTCAACTCCCTGTTACCTGAACTGCGTACACAGCCGCGTGGCAAGTTACATTCTGAAGATATTCCGCATTTAAAACGTGTTATGTTTCTTGGTGTAGAAAAACACCGTGGCATGTATTCCCTTTCAGAAATTATCAGCATGCAGGCTATGGTAACAGATGAGGAATATGCAGCACGCAAGGCTATGGTAAAACCTTCCGATGTAGTTAACATGCAGTACACTTCCGGCACAACAGGTTTTCCCAAAGGTGTTATGCTTACCCATACAGGCATTGGGAACAACGGCTATTGTATTGGCTACAACCAGCGCCTTTCCGGGAAAGACCGCGTGTGCCTGCCTGTGCCCCTTTTCCACTGTTTTGGTTGTGTGCTGGGTGTTATGGCCTGCGTAAACCATGGCGCCACCATGGTTATTTTGGAAAATTTCTCCCCTGTGCATGTTATGGCTTCTGTTGATCAGGAAAAATGTACGGCTTTATACGGTGTGCCCACTATGTATATTGCTGTTTTGGAGCATAAACTGTTTCCCAAATTCAATTTTTCCTCTCTGCGCACTGGTATTATGTCTGGTGCAGTCTGTCCGGAACCGCTTATGCGGCGTGTTATGGACGATATGAACATGAAGGAAATAACCATTCCCTATGGTCTTACAGAAGGTTCTCCTGTTATGACCATGACCACTATTGAAGATAATATTGACCGCCGCTGCCAGACAGTGGGCCGCCATATGCCCGGTATAGAAGTGGCTATAAAAGACCCGGAAACAGGGGAAGATATGCCCGCTGGTTCTACAGGGGAAATCTGCTGCCGCGGCTATAATGTTATGAAAGGCTACTACAACATGCCGGAAGCCACGGCAGCCGCCATTGACAGAGAAGGCTGGCTGCATTCCGGCGACCTTGGGGTTATGGATGACGCTGGCTATCTCACTATCACCGGTCGTATAAAGGATATGATTATCCGCGGCGGCGAAAACGTGTATCCACGGGAAGTGGAAGAATTTTTGCTTGGCATGGAAGAAATTGTAGACGTCCAGGTGGTGGCCGTGCCTTCCCGCAAATACGGGGAAGAAGTGGGCGCGTTTATTGTCACCAAAGAAGGCTGTTCCGTAAAACCGGAAGATGTACGCGACTTTTGCCGTGGTCACATTGCCTGGTATAAAATCCCGCGGTATGTGGCAGAAGTGGAAAGCTTCCCCATGACAGCAAGCGGCAAAATCCAAAAATACAAGCTTAGAGAAATGGCGGCGCAACTTTTCCCGGACGCTATGCAAGGTTAAAATTTAACACACTTTATTTATGCAAGTTTTTTTGGGTGTAAAAAAACTGAAATCTTTATAGTTGACTTTCATTTTCACACACTCTACAAAAGCTTTACGCCGAAAGGTGTAAATTATTAACCCAGGAGTATCGCATGACCAAAGCTGATCTGGTTGAGAAGATTCACGCAAAATCTGGTTTACCCACCAAAGCAAAATCTGAGGCAGCATTGGACGCCACTATTGAAGCTCTTACAGAATGCCTCGCCTCCGGCGATTCCATTACCCTTACCGGCTTTGGTAGCTTCAAAGTCACTGACCGCGCCCCGCGCAAAGGTCGCAACCCCCGCACAGGCAAAGAAATTAACATTGCCGCGTGCAAGGTGGTGAAGTTCACCCCCGGCAAGAATTTAAAAGAATCGGTTAAGTAAAAAGGCTGGCCCACTTCGCCCCATACTTCCCCTGTGTTTTTTTCCTGAGAACCGCTTTCTTGGCACACGGGTTAGTATAGCGTCCTTTTGCAACCCCAGGGCTACCTGTAAGCGCCTTTACAGGTAGCCCTTTTTTTGGCACTCACCAGACTGAACGCGGAGTTTCCCCATGGTATCCATTGACGAACAAATTAAGATAATACGACGTGGCATAGCCGACCTTATCAGTGAGGAAGACCTGCGTAAAAAACTTATGCGCAACAAACCCTTACAAATAAAAGTAGGGTTTGACCCCACAGCGCCCGACCTTCACCTGGGGCATACCGTGGTTATGCATAAAATGCGTCACTTCCAGGAATTAGGCCATGAAGTGGTGTTTCTTATAGGCGACTATACCGGCCTTATAGGCGACCCCAGCGGCCGCTCGGAAACCCGCCCTGCCCTCTCGCGCGAACAAATTAACGCCAACGCGGAAACCTACAAACGCCAGGTGTTTAAAATTCTGGACCCAGAAAAAACCAAGGTGGATTTTAACTCCCGCTGGCTTGGTGAACTTACTTTTGAAGACATTATCCGCCTTGCTTCCCGTTGCACAGTTGCGCGTATGATGGAACGCGACGACTTTTCCAAACGCTACAAAGAAGAACGCCCCATCGCCATACACGAATTTTTTTACCCCCTTATGCAGGCGTATGACTCCATTGCCCTTAAAACAGATGTGGAAATGGGCGGCACAGACCAAACCTTTAACTTGCTGATGGGCCGCACCCTGCAAACCCATTACGGCCAGGAATCCCAGTGCGTGCTGACCATGCCCCTGCTGGAAGGTTTGGACGGCGTGCGTAAAATGTCTAAATCATACGGAAACTATATAGGCATAGACGAAAGCCCAACCGACCAGTTTGGCAAAACTATGTCTATTTCCGATGAACTTATGTGGCGCTACTACGAGCTGCTTTCCAGTAAATCTTTGGACGAAATAGACGCCATGAAAGCGGAAGTGGCCGCAGGCACCCTGCACCCCAAAGCCGCCAAAGAAGAACTGGCTATGGAAATTGTTACCCGCTACCACGGTGCAGAGGCCGCCAAAGCCGCATACGAGGCCTTTAACTCCACCTTTGCCAAAAACAGCGGCACTGTCCCGGATGATACCCCCACCTTCTTTTGCGCGCATGGCGAAACCAGCTCCCCCGCTGTTTTCCTTGCAGAAAGCGGCCTTGCCGCCTCCCGGGGTGAAGCAAAACGCCTTATTGCCTCTGGTTCCCTCAGTATTAACCAGGAAAAAGTCTCCGACCCCACAACCCCCCTGCCCGTGGGTGATTATGTTGTGCGCCTTGGGAAAAAACGTTTCCTGCTGCTGACTGTCAAGTAACAGGCGGGCCTTTTGCCATGTATGCGCAAAGAGTGAGTACTTGCCTAAATACACTCTAATTCACTCACTTATAAGCCTTTCTTGCAAAAACCGCACCAAAATAAATTTTATCTTCACATTTTACTTGACAAGCCGCCTCTTCTCCCCTATTGTCTTTTGACATGGCGCGGGGTGGAGCAGCACGGTAGCTCGTCGGGCTCATAACCCGAAGGTCATAGGTTCAAATCCTGTCCCCGCAACCAAGAATATCAAAGGCTTATGGTGAATCACTATAAGTCTTTTTTATATTTTCTAACCTATTTCTAACCAGAAGAGTTTTAAAGTCTGTAGACTAAGCAGGTGACGGTGTTGGCACACGCGAAGCGGTTTTGTTGGCACAAAATAATTAAGCTTCACTAAAAA
>CAZJOG010000075.1:0-10767 GCA_964547565.1 uncultured Desulfovibrionaceae bacterium | reverse complement strand
GGCCAGCCATCCCCACACCGACCATGCAAAAGGCCTGGTGGCGATTCTGGAAAATTTTTCTGTAGAAATATTTATGGAAAGTTATCTTGCCCGTCAGGTGGAGGCTTTTTTCCCTCTCCGCCACATGCAGGAAAAACGGGAAGTGCCGCTGAGGCATTTGGCTGCAGGAGACAGGCTAGAGCTGGCCCCTGGGTTGTATATGGATGTTTTGCACCCGCCCTTTACTGGCAAAATGTCTGTGAATGATATGTCCCTTGTTTTGCGCCTTAGCCAGAATGGGAAGGGCCTTGTTATTTTGTGTGGGGATGCCCCCGCCCGCCCGCTGCAAAACATTGTGCGGCAACTTAAAAAAGGCAATTTGCTATCCCATGGGCAGCCTAACATACAGAACATACAAAAGGAACAACAAAGTCTCTTACAGGCAGACGCGCTTTTAGTGCCGCACCATGGCGCGCAGACAAGCCTTGTACCAGACTTTTACGCTGCCGTGGATCCGTTGGTTGCCCTTATTTCCAGCGGCAGGTATAATTTTTATGGATTTCCCCACAAAGATGTGGTGCTTGCGCTGGAAAAACAGGGAGTTGCTGTTTTGGGCGTGCAGGAATACGGCGCTGTGCGCCTGGTATGGCGAAATGGAGATTTAGAAGAAATACAAACCTTTGCGCCTGGTACAGCTTTGCACTCTCGCTCCAATCTTTTTCCCTGGAAAACCTCGGAGTGATGTGTAGATAATTTCCTGCTTGTTTATGGAAAAGAGAAAATTTCTCTTATCCAAAGCCTTTCGATTATATTGACAAGTATAGGAATATTGGGGTATTATCCAAATTCAACTTGGAGCATTTCCCGCCTGCCTGTGTGATAAACCGCCTTCCAGAAAAAAACTCTCATTTTATCTGGCAAGGCGTTTATCCGAACAATACCGCAAACTCCGCGTTATTTTTTAGAAAACCAGACATTGGTTGGGTAAAAATGCCCCTATGCGCAGAAGGATTATGCTGTTATGGAAGTAAAAGTCTGGGGCGCACGGGGTTCTACGCCCCTTTCGTCTATGGAGATGCAGGTTTTTGGCGGAAACACCGCTTGTTTGGAAGTGTTGGGTGTGGGGTTGCCCGGGAATACCTTCCTTCTTTTTGACGCAGGCACAGGTTTGCGCAGGTTTGGCACTACACTGCCGGATTCTGGTCTGGTGCATATTTTCCTTACCCACGTTCACCTTGACCATATTTGGGGCTTGCCTTTTTTTTCGCCTTTGTTCAGCAAAAAGTGGCATATTAAACTGTATGTGCCAGATGTAAACAGAAACTTTTTGCAGGAGCTGATGAACGGGCATTTTTTCCCTGTTAAAAAGCAGGATTTGGAATCCTCCATAGAAATTATCCCCTTGCAGGATGAAGACATTATTTTTTTCCCGGAGTTTAGCGTGCAGTGTGTGCCAGTACCGCATCCGGGTGTGTGCCTGGGCTATAAAATGACACGGCACGGCAGATCATTTTGTTATATCCCGGATTATGAAGTTATCACACAGGAAGACCATGCCCGCCTTCTGGCGTTTTTGCGTGGCAGCAGCCTGGCCGTTATGGACAGCCAGTATTTTGATGCAGAATACCCTTCCCATAAAGGCTGGGGGCACAGCACACCCGGCATGTCCACAAAACTGGCGGAAGCGGCAGGTGTGGAAAATGTGCTTCTTTTTCACCATGAACCAGGCCGGACAGATCAGGATCTTATGGGGCTGGAGCAACACGAAAGGGAACGCCCTTTCTGTTTTGCCCGCGAAGGCTTTACCTATTCCCTCCACACTCTGCCCCTTTCCCCGGAGTAACGCACGGCCCGCGCGTACCCTGTTCTTTTTTCGGAGTTTTCCATGAAACAAATTGAAATGTATGTCCAATGGCTGGAGCAGGTGAGCCACGAGTTTTTGCTTTACGATGATATTAACATTATTTTGGACCGCATACTGAGTGAAGCACGCAGAATTTCCCATGCAGATGCAGGTACTATCTATCTGGTGGAAAACAATGAGCTGGTGTTTGCGTACACCCATAATGATACACTTTTCCCTGTCAATGAGGCCAGCAAGTATTCGTATTCCAACTCACGCCTGCCTATAGACGAAACATCTATAGCCGGTTACTGCGCGGTTACAGGGCAAGCGCTTAAAATAGACAATGTGCATAGCCTGCCGGAAGACGTACCCTACAGTTTTAACGACAGTTTTGACAAAAGCAATGGCTATGAAACCATCTCCCTTTTTTTATTACCTGTTTTAGGGCGGCGGCGCACCCTTTTAAGTGTTATCCAGCTTATTAACAGCATGGAAAACGGCAAACCAGTGCCATTTACAAAAAACATGGCTTTACGTCTTTTTGTGCTTGGTATGCCCACTGCTCACGCGATTGAACGTACAAAAAATGCCCATGAAATGATTATGCGCCTGCAAAAAATGGCGGCGTTAAGTGACCCTGCGGAAACAGCCCCCCATGTGGAGCGTGTGGGTGCTATAGCGGCAGAGCTGTATCAGGTTCTGGCAGAAAAACACCACGAAAATATTGATGTTATACGTTCCAACAAAAGCCAAATGCGCCTTGCCGCCATGCTGCACGACTTAGGCAAAGTGGCTATTCCCAATGAAGTGCAGAAAAAACCCGGTTCTCTCACTCCGGAGGAATTTAGCATTATGCAGGGGCACGCTGCGCAGGGTTCCTTTTTATTTGAAAACACCACGGATTCTATTGATAATATGGCCTGTGCCATAGCGGCCCACCATCACCAAAAGTGGGACGGTTCGGGCTATACGGGCTCGTCGGATATTCCCCTGCTTGCAGGAGCCGATATTCCCCTTGAAGCCCGCATAGTGGCTGTGGCCGATGTGTTTGATGCTCTTACCTCCCCCCGCTGTTATAAACCTGCCTGGGAATGGGAAGACGCTATTAACAAGTTGAAAGAAGACGCAGGTTCTCACTTTGACCCGGAAGTGGTGGAAGCGTTTATGGCTATAGAAGGTACCATCAAGGGTATTTACGCCCGTTACCAGGAGTAAATGGGCGTTTTGCAAAAATCTTAAAACAATTACCCCATACTTTGTGTACCGGCAGTTAAGGGTCTGTTATGCGGTACGGGTTTACCCGTACCGCATGTGTTTTAAAACTTGGCCTTACCGTCTGTCATATGCCACACAGGCAGTTTGAGCAAAATAAAGAACAGGGTAGTCATACCCACCGTACTGGCCGCGTAATACCATAAGGGACCTGTGCCAAACACCTGGGCAAATGTCAGGGGCATGGTCAGGGGCATAAGCGGCAGGCTGACAACAAGAAGTGGTATGGCGCAAAGGCCTATTTCCAGTGGTACAGGGCTTTCAAAGGTGGGGTCAAGCATACGCACAAGCACCAGACCGGATGTCACCGTGCCTGTGGCTGTACCCACAAGGGCCAGAAAACGTTCGCCCGCAAAGTGCGTAAGTTTGCGGCAAGTCCACCAGTAAAACACCACGGTGGTCAGCGAAAGACCTATGGAAAGCAAAACCATAGCCAGCCACCATTCACGCAGAACATGGATGGTAATACCGGCAAGTGCGGCAAGTGCCATAAGGTCCACCAGAATGTTTAGAATGCGTGTATGGCAGCCCATGTCAAACAAATGACCGGCTGGCGTGCGGTTAAGCACAGAACGCACAATCACACCGGCAGGCAGGCAGAACAGGAAGGAAAAAAGACTCCAGAGAATGCCCATGCCCTGCGGCCCAATCAATCCAGTCGTGCGGATAAGCATCACCGTCATGTAGGCCAGGCCGTATGTCAGAAGAATAAGGCAGGTCTGGTAGGTCATGGAGTCCACGTTGGAAGACATAAAACGCAGCTTGCCGGCGTCTGGTTCGTCGCCGTGTTTGTATATGCCGTATTGCTCATCTTCCGGCACCTGTCCGGCCTGTATGCGGCCCATACGCCGTAATACAAAGTTTGCGGCAGGAACACCGGCCAGAATAGAAAAAACATAGCCCATGGCGGCAAAAGCAAGCCCAAGGCTTATCATCCCTTTCCAACCTGCCTGCTCAAACACAGCACCGGCTGCCATGGCAGCGCCCGGGCCAGCGGCAAAACCCTGGTTGGCAAGGTACGCGGCAGACTCAAACAAATTGCTGCCAAGCACGGTGTTATAGCCAATAAGAATACCCAAACCAGCCAAAACCTGCAAACCACCACAAACACCTGCGGCCATTCCCATCCAGATAGCCCCTTTCAGGATATTGGTGGGGGTGCCCGCTGAACCTGAGCCAAAACCAGAAAGCCCAAAACACACAAAGGAAAGGTTAAACATATGGTACACAAGCACTTCCATATCTTTGCCACTGGGGGCCATAAAACCCAAAAAATCCAGAGGGACAAAGTTCATAAATAAAAATGCCAGAATACCGCCTACCATACAGGCAGGAATAAGATACTTGCGGCAAAAGGGTATTAACCCGCGTACCATTACCCCCACAAGCAGAAACAATGCGGCCCACATTAAGCTCACAATAAACTCAAATGGAAATGGCGCCAAACCTAGTTGTTGCATATTCACTCCAAGTATGTGTTCATGTTGGACCTGAAAGGTCAAAAATACCGCCAGCCAGTATGTGTATGGGCCATACCTCCTTGGATAAATGCGTATATTCTTCCACGCGCCAAAGCTTACAGGCAAGAGGGCGTGCAGATTCTATGGGGGTAAAATGTTACTAATTTCACTATCAAGGAGCGCAAAAACGTTTTTATAATATTTTTAATATATTGCAGGCAGGTTTGTCAGGCGTATCTGCCCATCTCGGCATAAAAAAGTAATGGGGAAAAGTAATGGGGAAAAGTGACAAGGTGGAGCTGTGCATATAAATACAGAGTATAATAAAAACATGCAACAAACTGCGTTTTATTATTTTTTTCTATTATGCTCGTATATGGGATTAGAGTGAAAGTGATTTATGTTTATCAAGAGTGATTTGTATTATTTTTCACAAAAAAAATGAAAGAAAAAATTGTGGAAAAATTAAAAAAAGCCCCTTTTTTTCCGCCGTGCAGGCAAGAAAAAAAGGGGGAAAAGGGGTAGTATTTTTTGTCACACCTTCCGTTTTGCCCAACTTTGTGGGTTTACAGGATAACGGTGTGAAAAAGAGCTTAGAACTTGGCTACCTTATCCGTCATCTTCCAGATAGGCAGTTTCAGAAGGATAAAGAATAATGTGCCCATGCCAAGCGTGCTTGCTGCGTAATACCATACGGGGCCTGTGCCAAACACCTGGGCGTAGGTAAGAGGCATGGTGATAGGCATAAGCGGTAAACTCACCACCAGCATGGAAATAGCGCAAAGACCTATTTCCAGAGGAACAGGGCTTTTGAATTCCGGGTCCAGCATACGCACAAGCACCAGGCCGGAAGTAACCGTGCCTGTTGCTGTACCCACAAGGGCCAGGAAACGTTCTGCGCCAAAGTGTGTAAGCTTGCGGCATGCCCACCAGAAAAAAAGCACGGTGGTGCAGGTAACCGCGATGGAAATAAGCACCATAGCAAGCCACCATTCGCGCAATACACTGATGGTAATACCGGCAAGCGCGGCCAGAGCCATAAGGTCTACCAGAATGTTCAGCAGGCGGGTATGGCAACCCATGTCAAACAGGTGACCAGCAGGTGTGCGGTTAAGCACGGAACGCACAAGTACACCCACAGGCATACAGACCAGGAAGGTGAACAAACTCCAGAGAATGCCCATACCTTGGGGGCCAAAAACGCCGGTTGCGCGGATAAGCATCACAAGCATATACGCAAGGCCGTAGGTAAGAAGAATAAGGCAGGCCTGGTACGTCATGCTGTCCACGTTAGAAGACATAAAACGCAGTCTGCCGGCTTCTGGTTCCTGGCCGGAGGCGTAAATGCCATATTGTTCGTCCTGGGGTACTTCGCCGGCTTTTACTTTGCCAAGCTTGCGCAAAACATAGTTTGCCGCAGGCACACCGGCCACAATAGAAAACACATAGCCCATGGCGGCAAAAGCAAGGCCAAGGCTCATCATACCTTTCCAGCCGGCCTGTTCAAACAGAGCACCTGCAGCAAGGGCAGCGCCCGGGCCAGCGGTGAAACCCTGGTTAGCAAGATATGCCGCGGATTCAAAGAGGGAGGTTCCTGTAAACATATTGAGCAAAACAATAATGCCCATGGCTGTAAGCACCTGAATGGAAGAGGAAACACCTGTGGCCATACCCATCCAGAAGGAACCTTTAATTATTTCTTTGGGTGTTCCAGCCGTACCGGAACCAAAACCGGAAAGACCAAAACACACAAAAGAAAGGTTAAACATATGGTATACCAACACTTCCATGTCTGCCGGCGTAGGCGCCATAAAGCCCAAAAACTGTGTTGGAACAAGGTTCATAAAAAGAAAAGCCACTATTCCGCCCACCATACAGGAAGGAACAAGATATTTACGGAAGAACGGAACCATCCCACGGATAGCAACACCAACTAAAAGGAAAATAGCTACCCACATCAGGGAAACAATAAACGAAAACGGAAAGGGCGCAAGGCCGAGTTCTTGCATAGAAACTCCAGATTAGACTTAAGCATAAAGCTAATGGTTCAACAAAAAGGGCCTCAGTCGGAAAAATCCTCCTTATGCATTTCCAGAGACACACACCGATAAAAGCGTAAAAACCGATGTATGTCGGTTCCAGCCAAAAAAAAACTTCACACAGGCAAGCCTGGGTGAAGGGCAGGGTATACAAATTCTCCTAATCCAGTAAAAGAAAAAATGGAGAAAACAGGCAATGTATGACGCATCATGCATGATAAACAAAAAACAGCCACCCCTGTGCAGGTTACTGCAAAGAAAAATGGGACTAAACTGAGTTTTTGCATACTGTCTCCTTGCGAATGGCATGGTGCTATGTACATTCTCCCGGTTATAGATTGCCGGGAAAAGAGTGTGCAGAAAATTCCGGGGTGTTTTTTTTTCGGGCGTTTTCCTTTTTTAGCGGTTTTTACAAGAATATTGCGCAGGTAGAGTGCATAGGGTATGGGCAGTTTCAGGCGGGGAAACAAGGTGTCCGGACGCAAAAAACCCATGGCATTTTGATATATAGCACATACTTGCAGAAATTATTTCTGTTTCTGCCAAAAAGTCCAAAATAGACTCTCTGCATGTGCGCCGGAAAAGCTCTTTGCTTTTGCAGGAATAGTTCTAGAAGTGTGAGAATATGTGTAACAAAGCGTTCTTTCCCCGGCATATCGGCCATGGGTGTGGGATCACTTACACTGGTGTAACGGTTTGCCCCGTACAGCGGGACATAAACGTTTCATTTCTCTATTCTTCCAAGCCAAATAACAGGCCAGAAAAGGTTTTTGGGAAGGGGTATTTTCCCCCATGCCTTTATCTGTGTTAAATGTATGCGTACTGTCAGGAAAATTTATGCCAGCACATTTTTAAACGCAGGCATAAGGGCTTTTTTTAAGCGCGAGCCCGCAATATTTGCCTGGGCGCGGTTAAAGCCGATAAGAATAAACTTTTTCCGTGTTTTCATGGATTTTCCTCCGTCATGGGCACGCATTGTCAATGGGCATGGAACGCTGTTGTGAAAAAAGAAACAACAGGAATATCGCTACAGCCCTGATATAACGTAAACGCTTAGCCATTACAAGCCATTAAATTATGGCAATAGAAGTAATTTTTATATTTATTGTTGTATTTCAGCATGATATAGTTGTGAAAAAAATATTATAGCCTTTTAGCATCGCCACCCCATACTCCCTTATTTCTTCCCAAGTTCCTGTCTCCCCACTTCTTGACAGGAGACACTTCCTGCCCTATTCTTGGCAAAGAAAGATATTGCTTTTTTATTATTGTTCGACATCTAACTATTTTTTTTCACCTTTTACACCAAGCGTTTTTCCTTTATATATGTGTGTGTACAGTGCCAGCCACGTGCATTTGGATAACCCACAAATTTTCTTTTCTTAAATGTTTACAGTTTACCGCGTGAGGCGCCTTATGTACCCTATGACCACAAACCCTGCATTTGCGCTGAATGTGATTTCTAAAATTCGCCAAAATGCAGAAGAATTTTTGCGGGATTCCCTGGATAAAGCAGGCGCCTGCGGCCTTGTCTCCTCCCACGGGCATATTTTGGCCGCCCTGTATACAGAAAAAAAACTTTCCATGTACCAGATTGCGCAAAAAATTGGCAGGTGTAAAAGTACCCTGACTGTCCTTGCCCAAAAACTGGAGCAGGAAGGCTTTATTGCCCGCGCACCTGATGAAGAAGATTCCCGCGTGCGTTACATTTCCCTCACACAAAAAGGGGAATCCTTTGGGCCTATCTTCCAACAAATTTCCGATGATATGAACAACACCCTCTGGGACGGATTTTCTGAGGAAGAAAAAAACGTGGCTATGGATACCCTGTTCCGACTGGAAAAAAATTCCCGCAAACTTCTTCCCCCCACAAAACAGGAAAGCGCGTGAGTTCCTCCCTTACCCCTCCTCCTCTTACCTCGAGTACTAACGCGGCAAATGCCACGGGCTCCTCGCTTTCTGCCCCAGTATCTTCTCCTTTGTCTTCCTCCGAACAGATATTGCCCCCCTCTCCTGCCTCTCCCCCCTCTCCTGCCTCTCCCCCCTCCTTTCCCTCCCAGCAACTCCCGCATTCCTCCCAAAAGCCTCCGCGGCCTTCCCTGCCCCTTCGCCTTGTCGGCTGGTTTGCCCATGCATGGCAACCCCTTCTCCTGCTTGGTCTTATGGCCCTTACAGCCTTTGCCATATTTGAAAGCGCCGCCACAGGCTACCGCTGGCAATGGTACAGAGTATGGCGCTTTTTAGGCTTTTGGCAGGACGGTGTTTTTACCATGGGGCCCCTTCTCCGCGGGCTGGGTATTACCCTTGAACTTACCTTTCTCAGCCTCCTGCTGGCTGTTCCCATGGGGCTTTTAATCGCCGGCTGCCGGCTTTCCCCTTCTCCCTCCGCCCGGATGCTGGCCAGTGGCTTTCTTGCGGCCCTGCGTAATACCCCCCTGCTTATGCAGCTTTTTCTGCTGTATTTTATAGCCGCCCCCGTTTTTGGATGGGACCCCTTTCTGACAGCCGTTTTTTCCCTTGCCGCCTTTGAAGGCGCGTATATGTCTGAAATTTTCCGCGCAGGTATTCTTGCCCTCCCCAGATCCCAATGGGAAGCCTCCTACAGCCTGGGCATGGATATGCCCCGTACCCTGCGCCACGTTATCCTGCCACAGGCCGCCCGGCACGTTGCCGCCCCGTTTATCAGCCAGGTGGTTTCCCTTATTAAGGATACCTCCCTTGTCAGTGCCATAGCGGTGACAGATCTTACTATGCGCGCCCAGGAAATTGTTTCTGAAACCTTCCTCAGCTTTGAAACCTGGCTGCTTGTTGCTGCCCTTTACCTTTCTCTTACCCTGGCCATTGCCATACCTGCCCACTTTTTATCCCAAAACCCTTGTTTTAAATAAGAGCGAATCCTTCGCCCTCTATCTAAATACACTTTAACAATGGAGATTCTCATGGAAAAATTGTTCACCCTCCTTTCCACCCTTGCCCTGGCCCTTACCTGCGCCATGGCCCCGGCCTTTGCCGCAGAAAAATCCGTTATTGATAATGTGATGGAGCGCGGTGTCCTGCGCGTTGGTTTTTCCTCCTTTGTCCCCTGGGCTATGCAGGATAAAGCCGGCAACTTCATTGGCTTTGAAATTGACGTTGCCACCCGCCTTGCTAATGACCTGGGCGTAAAACTGCAACTTGTCCCCACCCGCTGGGACGGCATTATCCCCGCTTTGCTCTCCGGCAAGTTTGATGTGATTATTGGCGGCATGAGTGTGACCACTGAACGCTCCCTGCAAGTTAACTTTACCATACCCTATGATACCCAGATTATCGATGTTGCCGTGCATAAAGAAAATGGCGCCAATATCAAGTCCCTCGCAGACCTTGATAAACCGGAAATGGTCATAGCCTCCCGTACAGGCAGCACAGCCTCCATTGCCGCCAAAAAACTTCTGCCCAACGCAACCCACCGCCTCTTTAACGACGAGGCCCCCGCTGTGCAGGAAGTGCTCTCCGGTCGTGCGGTCGCCTTTATCTCCGGCGCTCCCCTGCCTGCGTTTGAAACACTCAAAAACCCGGATACACTTACACAACCCTTTGCTATCAGCATTTACCAGCAACCTATCGCCTTTGCCGTGCAAAAAGGCGATATAGATACACTCAATGTTCTGGATAACTGGATCAGACAGGTGGAAGCGGAAGGCTGGCTCCAAGACCGCCGCGACTACTGGTTCAAAAACAACGCATGGGAAAAAGATATGTAAGAGGGGACGGATGACGGATATTGGGGGGGATAATCCCCCCCAAACCCCCTTATTGCCGTGAGTATGGCGGCTTGACGCTTGCTTCGCAAGCTGCCTGCGCCGCCATACTCACGGAATAAATGGCTTTGAAAAGACTTTTCGTCAGCCTTGTTGCACATGAAGGCCCATGTGCATAACCTGCTGTTTGGGGTAATCTTTCAGGTTACCCATGTAAAAACTCAAAAGGCGAAATTTTCGAGCCTGCGAGAAAATTTCGAGAGTGGCAAACTGCGCCCTCGCCTGTTTTTTGTCGGAAGAAATTTTGGTATACAGTTTGGGAATGTCAGACAAAGAACAGGCGAGGGCGCGTATTCTAAGCCGCCAAACGCTCTGTTGCCTGATAAGCCTAGCACTCCCCTCCTTCCCCCCCCCACACCGCCACGGGGGTC
>CAZJOG010000074.1:0-10812 GCA_964547565.1 uncultured Desulfovibrionaceae bacterium | reverse complement strand
GTTGGGGTTTGTCAAAACCTTTTTTGTTAAAAAAATATTTTTTTCCCCCCCCCCAAAATCTTCTCCCCCCCACTCTCTCACTACTCCCCCTCTATTTCCACCACAAAGGCAAGGCCGATTGTGCCGTTTTCTGCGTGTATAGTCCCGTGGTGTATACGCGCTATTTTTTCCACAAGGGCAAGGCCAAGTCCCACGCCATTCCCTGTTGGCACATCGCCTCTGTAAAAAGGTTCAAAAAGGCGGGGGAGGCGTTCTTCCGGCACAGGTTTGCAGGAATTTTCCATACGCAGGGTCACGGTGTTGTGGCTGCGGGTAAGGCGGATAACAAGCTGTCCATGGGGTTCTGTGTATTTTATGGCATTTTCCAGCAAGTTTTCCACCATACGGCAGAGTAGCATTTCTTCGCCCTGTATCCATATATCGGGGCTTATGTAAGCTTCCAGATGGATAGAGGTTTTGTTTAAGTCTGTGATGTGGCGGCGCAGCATTTCTGCGCAGAGTTCGGAAAAGGCCACAGGTTCCAGGCAAATTTCGCGTTGCAGGTCAAGGCGGCTGTTTTGCAGGGTATCTTCCACCAAACTTTCCATAAGGGCCATTTCTTTTTGCATGGCGGTGATGTGGACAAAGGCGGCCTCTTTTATTTCTGTCTGGCTGAGGCGGGCAAGCTTTTCTTCCAACAGGGCAATATCTATATGGATACGGGTAAGAGGGGAGCGTAATTCGTGGGAAATATTGCCTAACAGTTCCTTCATGCTGGTTAAGGTATGGGAGAGATTACGGGCAAGGGTTTCCACCGCGCCGGCAACGTCTGCTACTTCGTCCCTGCCTTTTTTGGTCACGGGGGTATCAAGGTTTCCCTGGGCCATACAAAGCACTTCTTTACACAAGGTTTGCAGGGGGCGGGAAATATAGCGCGCGCTCCAAAGGCTAAGGCCGGCGCCTGACAGGCAGGCGATGGTGAACAATGGCAGACGGGCAAGGCCAAGGGGGGGTGGGTTATGGTTAAAGGAAGAAATGTAGAGGATAGCGGGGCCATTTTGCAGATTAACAGGGATGGAGGCAAAACGGGGCAGGCTGTCGTTTTCCGGTGTGTACAGGGTAACCTGGGTATTGGCGTAAGGGGTGGTTTTTATGCTTTGGCGGGTCTTTTCAAACTGGGGGGCAGGGGTGCCAGCCAGAATTTGCCCTTTGCTTTCGCCTGTACCTTCCAGCCATATCCCTTTGCTGTCTCTGCTGGAAAAAGAAATAAAGGTTTGTATACTGGCCAGATCTTGCCCTTCCATGGAGGCTGCGGTATTTTGGGAAATTTCCCCTAAAAAGGAAGAGGCTACATAGGTTCTGCCAAAATACTGGAACACGGTGATCATAATACCCTGCGAAACAAGCACGGCAAGGAGGCAACAGACAAAAATACGCTGCCACAGGCGGGGGAATACACTCATGCTTTTGCTCCTGCAGGTTGTATGGGGTCAGGGGTGCGCCATACATACCCAGAACCCCACACTGTTTTGATGGTGGAAGTTTCTGCCTCTACAGCCCTTAAAATGGCCCGGATGCGGCTTATGTACACATCGATATTTCTATCACTCACAAAATGTTCTGGCCCAAAAGCCAGGGTGAGCATGGCGTCGCGGGAAAGCACCTGCCCCGCGTGGGACATAAAGGCGCGGATAATGTGAAATTCCGCGGTGGAAAGATCCACGGTTTTGCCCGCATGGCTGAGCGTTTGGCGGTTACAATCCAGAGAAATATCCCCTGCGCGGATCACACCTGTGGCCTGTGTGGATAATACCGTGCTATCCTGCAGGGCGGAGGGGCCCTGATCCGGTGGGAGAAGGGGGGCACGGCGCAAAACAGCTTTTATACGCGCAAGTAATTCCCGGGGGTTAAAAGGCTTGGGGACATAATCATCTGCCCCAAGCTCCAGACCCACAATACGGTCTGTTTCTTCGCCCCGCGCGGTAAGCATAATAACAGGTACTTCCCGCGATTCCCGGATTTGCCGTATTTGGCGCAAAACAGCAAGACCGTCCATTCCCGGCATCATCACATCCAGCAGGATAATATCCGGCACGGTTTCTGCCAGAAATTCCCGTATCTGCCGTCCGTCCGTGAGACCGGAAACGCGGTAGCCAAAACCTTCCAGAAATTCCCGCAGGGTATCTTGCAGGGCTGTATCGTCGTCCACAAGCAAAACGTGGGCCACTTTTTCCATTTCGTCTATGTTTGTTTTGGGCATACACACCTCGTGATTTGACAATAGCCGGAATAAAAAAAGAGGAACAGGGCTTTTCACACTTTTTCATACTTTTTTATACATGTTTTATTTTTTCCGGCACCGGCCTTTGTATAGTTCACTCACGCCTGGAGAGCATTTATTAACCAACACACTTTCCGAAAGGAACAAGCCATGAAAAAAAACATTCTTCTGCCTGCCACTATTCTTCTTGGTATATGCCTTGCCGTTGGGTACTGGCAACCCGCCGCTCTGGCAAATAAGAACGAAAACCCCGTTTATACCGTAAGCAAAGGTAGCATAAACCAGTACATCAATGCCACGGGGGAAGCAGGGGCACGCACAATAGTCAGTGTGGGCTCCCGTGTTTCAGGCCAAATAACCAAATTATATGTAGCGCTTGGACAACAGGTTAAAGCGGGTGATCGGGTGGCGGATATTGATTCCACCAACCAGCAGAACGAATTAAACACCAGCAAAGCCAAACTGGCAAGCAGTGAAGCAAAGCTGGCCGCCATGCAACAAGCCTATACCATAGCGGAAACACGCTACACCAGAGAAAAAGGCCTGCGGAAAAAGGACGCCACTTCCCAGGAAAAGCTGGAAGAAGCCCAAAATACCCTTGCCCAGGCAAAAGCCAACCTGCAGGATGCCCAGTCCCAGATGGAACAGGCACGCATAGCCGTGAGTAATGCAGAAACAAACCTTGGCTACACCCGTATTCTTTCCCCCATGGACGGCATGGTTGTGGCTGTTCCCGTCAAGGAAGGCCAAACCCTGAACGCCGGTATGAGCACCCCTGTGCTTGTGCAAATTGCCAATGTGGAAGAAATGGAAATCCGCCTGCAAATATCGGAAGGGGATATAACGCGCGTGCGCCCGGGCATGCCTGTGCAGTACAGTATTCTTTCTGAGCCGGGTAAGGAACGTACCGCCAGCCTCAGCAGCATTGACCCGGGCCTCACCACCCTTTCTAATGGCGAATATACAGGCGCAACAAATACCGACAAGGCCGTGTATTACTATGGCAACCTTATTGTAGACAACAAAGACCAAACCCTGCGTATAGGCATGACCATACAAAGCCGTATTCTTACAGGCCATACGGAAAACACCCTGCTTATCCCTCTTTTGGCTGTACAAACCATTGGGCAGGAAAAATACGTCACTGTGCTTGCCGGCGGCAAGCAGGAAACACGCCCTGTTATCCTTGGTCTTACCGACAATGTAAACGCCGAAGTGTTAAGCGGCCTTACGGAAGGCGAAACTGTGCAAATTCCCTCTGTGGGCGCCCCCGCAAGCAGCGCAAGCAGCCAACAGATGGGCCCGCCCCGCTTTTAACCGCATCTGCTTGTATCCGCCCTTATCCCCAAGGAGTACCCCATGGAATATATCCGTTTAGAATCCTTAAATAAAATTATTGGCGAAGGCGAAAACGCCGCCCATATCCTCAAGGACGTACATTTTAGCATCCAAAAGGGAGAGTTTGTCGCTATCATCGGGCAGTCAGGTTCAGGCAAGTCCACCCTGATGAATATTCTGGGCTGCCTGGATTCCTTCACCTCCGGCACATACACCCTTATGGGCCAGAATGTCCAGACACTTGCACCAGACGCCCTCGCCGACCTGCGTAACCAGACCTTTGGTTTTATTTTCCAGAGGTATAATTTGCTGGGTGTGCTGGACGCGCAGGAAAACGTGGCCCTGCCCGCCATTTATAATGGCGCGCCCAAAAAGGAACGCCTTGCCAGAAGCGCCCAGCTTTTACAAAAACTTGGGCTGGGCGAAAAAATACGCCATACCCCCAGTAAACTTTCTGGCGGCCAGCAGCAACGTGTCAGCATTGCCCGCGCCCTGATGAATGGCGGCGAAATTTTGCTGGCAGACGAACCCACAGGCGCGCTGGATTCCGCAAGTGGCCTTAATGTTATGGGAATTTTGCAAGACCTGCACAAACAGGGCCATACGATTATTCTGGTGACACACGACCCTAAAATTGCCGCTTATGCCGAACGGATTATAGAAATACAAGACGGCAGGATTATTTCCGACAAGGAGAATACGTTGGAGGCGGCGAATACCGTACAGGAAGATGTAGCAGACAGTAAGACAGGAGAAAAAGCAGAAAAACAAAACAGCCGCGCCACAATACCCTTTTACGAAATATGCCACATGGCTGTTCAGGCTATCACCAGCCACAAAATGCGCTCTGCCCTCACTATGCTGGGTATTATTATTGGTATTGCCGCCGTTGTTTCCGTTACCGCGCTGGGGCAGGGTTCTCAGGAAAAAATTCTGGAAAATATAAGCTCCATGGGCACCAATACTATCACCGTGTTCCCAGGCAAAAGTTTTGGGGACAGCCGCTCCGGCCAGATCAAAACCCTGACTGTAAACGACGCCTCCGCCCTTGCCGGGCAATCCTACGTCACGGGCGCTACCCCCAGCACATCCACCTCCGGCACAATCACATGGCTCAATAAAACCAAAACAAGCCGGCTGGAAGGTGTTGGGCAGGACTTTGCTTCTGTCAAAGGGCTTACCCTGGCGCAAGGCCGCTTTTTTACGGAAGAAGAAGTACAAAACCAAAGCTCTGTTGTGGTGATAGATGACAATGTGCGGAAAGAATTTTTTGCAGACGGGGAAAACCCCCTGGGGCAAATTCTGCTTTTTAACAGACAACCTCTCGAAATCATAGGTGTGACAAAAAAAACCGAAAGCGGTTTTGGCCCAAGTGACAGCCTTAACCTGTGGATACCCTACACCACCGCTATGTATAAAATAGCAGGCAACAGGGATATAAGCTCCATTATTGTGCAAATAGCGGATAATACAGGCACACAGGCTGCGGAACAAAATATTATCAACCTGCTTATATCCCGTCACAATGGGCAAAAAGACTTTTTTACCCAAAACTCCGACACTATCAAACAAACAATTGAAAGCACAACAAGCACCATGACCCTGCTTATTTCCTGCATCGCGTTTATTTCCCTTGCTGTAGGTGGCATTGGGGTGATGAATATTATGCTTGTTTCTGTAACAGAACGCACACGCGAAATAGGTTTGCGTATGGCTATTGGCGCCAAGCAGAAAAATATCCTCCAGCAATTTCTTCTGGAAGCTGTTTTACTTTGCCTTGTTGGTGGCACAACAGGTATTTTGCTTGCGCTTCTTATATGCTTTGGCTTTAACACCCTCTCCAGCGCTTTTTCCATGAGCCTTTCCCTTAATTCCATTCTTGTAGCCCTTATAAGCGCAACAGCCATTGGCCTGTTTTTTGGCTTTGTACCCGCCAGAAACGCCGCCCGCTTAAACCCTATAGAAGCCTTATCCAGAGACTAATCCAGAGGAATATTATGCAAACAAAACTTCTGCTTTCTACTTTGTGTTTTTGCCTGTTTACCTTAAGCGGTTGCGCCACAAGCCTTACTATGCCCCAAAGTCTGGAAGAACAGCTTGGCAGCCCCCTTATGGGGGAAACAGCCACACCAAAAACCGACTGGTGGCAAGTGTATGGGGACGAGCAGCTTAACAACCTTATCCAGGAAGCCCGCAATAACAACACCAATCTGGCACGCAGTGCCATAAGCATAAACAAAGCCCTGTACCAGGCCAATAAACTGGGGGCAAACCTTTTGCCTTCGTTCAGCGCCTCTGGCGAAACATCCGGCAGACAAAACACGGCAGACGGCAGCCCCTCTTCCAGCCAGCTCACCAGCAATCTTTCCCTTTCCTATGAGCTGGACATCTGGCGTAAACTGGCAGACAGCGCCACAGCGCAGGAATGGGAATACAAGGCCACAACATGGGATTTAGAAGCTGTGTGGCTTACACTGGCCAATAATGTGGCAGACTCCTACTTTAATCTGGCCTATCTGGAAACCGCCAGACAGCTGGCAGAAAATAATGTGGAAAACTACACCAAAATACACAACCTTGTCCAAAGCCGGTATCTGGCAGGTAAGGTGGATGCTCTGGAAGCCGCGCAGGCGACGCAATCCCTTCTGGACGCCCAAAACCAGTTGCTGGACTTGCAAAAACAAACCGTGCAGGAAGAAGAAATTTTGCGTAATTTGCTGAATAAACGCCCAGATGAACCCCTGAACCTGCAACTTGCCCATGTGCTGCCAAACAGTATACCGCAGGCCGTACCCAGTTTGGATGTCCCCCTGTCCGTGCTTGCAGGCCGGCCAGATTTACGCGCCGCAGAAAGCCGCGTTTACAAAACCCTGTATAATGCCCAGGCTGCCCAAAAAAAACTTTACCCCAGCATCACCCTTGGGGCAGCTGTGCAAACAACCGCGTCCACTGCGCAAAATATTTTCCAGGTGCCTGTTATTTCCGGGCTTATTTCCATATCCCTGCCTTTTTTGGACTGGCCTACCCTGCGCTGGGATATTAAAACTTCCGAAGCAGATTTTGAAGACGCCAAGCTGGCTTTTGAACAAAGTATCACCACCGCGTTAAATGAAGTAAACACCCTGTTTACCGCCTACCAAAACGCCGCGCAGGCCCTTGCGCTTGCGCAGGAAAAAGTGGAAAACAGCCGCGTGATAAGCCAATACCAGCAGGACAGATACCAGTCCGGCGCGGCGGAATTTTCTGACTACCTGCAAGCTTTGACCAGCCAAAACACAGCAGAACGCGCCTTGCAACAACAATACGCCACGGTTCTCACCAGCGCCAATGCGGTGTTTAAGGCAATGGCAGGTAAAGTGGAGTACACACGGCCAGAATAAAAACAGGTGGCCACGCGGCAAACAAATGCAAGGGATGCTGGTTTACTTATTTTCCCGCGTCTGGTATACTTAAAACAGGATTATTTTTTACCCTGGAAGGAGACCAGACATGCCCCCCATTACAGCCTTTTCACACATACCAGCAAATTCCATACTTACAGAAGGCTTTGTGCCTTCCCATACAGATTCTTACTGTTTGGTATGCCATGTAGAAGAAAATATAGATAAACTGGCGGCAGATTTTTTTACACTGCCGCCAGTTGTTGGTGTACTTATGAAAATGCGTGATACTCTTATAAAACCTTTTGGCCTTAAAACAGGAAAAGAATTGGCCGCAGAATACAAAGAAAAAGGCATAGAACAATTTTTCCCTGTACTGGCCCGTACAGAAGATGAGCTTGTAATGGGGGAAAAAGATAAACATCTGGATTTTCGCGTTTCTGTAATGGCAGACAGAGAAAATTCTAAACTGTATATCACCACAGTTGTGCATTACAACAACAAGCTTGGTGTACTATACTTTAATACAATAAAACCATTCCATAAAGCTATTGTGAGATCAGGCTTAAAACGCCTTGCCGCGAAGCAGGCAAAGGAGAAAAAAACAGAAGTTCCCAACATATAAAACGTGTGTAGATAAGGAGATACGGCAGATTCTACGCCATACCTGTCAGCCGGTATATATACCAAAGCACCCCACGGCTAAGCCCATAGCCCGCCAGCAGGCCGGAAAGTATGCCCGCCAGCACAATGCCCACCGCAATAACCGCCATGCCCGTACCCAACAGCATACGCGATGCCCCCAGTATGCCTAAAAGTTCCAAACTCTTTTTTTGCAATAACACCATAAAATAACAGATAAAAACTATGGCGGCCACAGCCGTTAACTGGCTCAGCACAGCCACCCCCTGCAAAAGCTGGCGGACATTCCCCATAAGGCTAAAAAGTTTTGTCAGCACCTCACCGGAAAAAACGGCCTGCATACCCTCTCTGTTCCACGCGCCGCGTAATTTATAGGCAGCGGCAAAGTCTTGCGGCTGCACCACAAGAGCGGAAAGCCCCGGCAGGCTTTCTGCTGTATACAAAAAATCTTCTCCGGGTGTGTCCGCCATAAGGCTCAAATTTTCCGGGATACCCGGGCTAAACTCTGCCAGTAAGCCATGGTTTTTCCAGACAGATTCTACAGGTACAAGGATAGCGTTATCGTAAGGGGTACCCGTTTCCTGGAGAACACCCACAACTGTGTAAACAACTGTATTATGGCCATCATTTTCTTCATTTTCCGCAAGGGCTATTGTTCCATGGACAGGCTCAAACTGTCCATGCAGGGAAAGTGGAACATGGCTGCCTATAACAGCTTCATGTGTGGCATTAAACACTCTTCCCTGCGTAAGATTTGCTGTTTGACGGCCTTTTGTCAAAAAAGAAACTGTTGTGCCTACTATGGCGTTTTGTTTGTACCTGTCCCCAAACGCAAGGGGAGCAAACCAGGCAATGCCTGGTGTATGGGCCAGCTCTTTGAGAGGATTCCCTTTTATAAGGGGCAAGGGGGCGGTGTCCAGAAAAACACTGCTCAAAAAAAGCTGGATTTCACTGCCGGAAGCACCAAGCAAAAGCCCAAAGTCATCGCTTACTTTTTGCATACGCTTTTGCATTTTTTCTTCTGTAAAGTGTAAACCAAAGCCAAGGCTCATACTCAGGCCCAAAAGCAGCACCAGACCAAGAATAGCGGCGCGTGATGCCAGCCACTGGCTTTTGATAATCCAATATGGGTTACTCATGTTAAACTTCCTGACAAAACCCCTTTTTCCAGATATATTTTCCGCTCCAAACTCTCGCAGCACGCACTGTCGTGGCTGATAAGCACAAAGGAACAGCCGCTTGTTTTGGTGTAATTAAGCAAAAGGCTGTGCAGTTTGGCGCTGTTTTCTTTATCAAGGCTTGCGGTTGGTTCGTCCGCAAAAATAACAGAAGGGGAAAGAAAAATAGCGCGACAAAAGGCCACCCGCTGTTTTTCCCCCCGTGAGAGAGAGGCGGCTTTTTGTTTAACATTTTCCAGGCCTGCGGCTGCCAAAAGTTCTTCTGCCCGTGTTTTTTCTGCTTTGCGAATAAAAAATTGGCAAAATGTAAGAGGAAGCAGAACATTTTCCATAAGCGTAAGTTCCGGGATAAGCTGTAAATCCTGAAAAATCATACCCGCGTGTTCGCGCCGCCAAATGTTGCGGGCATTTTGCGTAAGTTTTGTAAAATCAAAGAGCTGGCGCTCTTTTTTCCACAGCACTTTCCCCTGCGATGGCACACGCAAGCCCGCAAGCAGGCTAAGAAAGGTTGTTTTGCCTGAACCAGAGGGCCCGTATATAGCCACCCTTTCCCCCTGTTTCAGGGAAAAATACGGCACTGTCAGCAAGGTTCTCTGCGTATTCCCATCGTTGACATGTACAGTAATATTTTCTGCCAGTACATCCATACCCTTACCCTGCTTTTTTAAACTTTGCCTCACGCAGGCGTATCTGGCTGACAAAACCGGTTTCTTCATCGTGGAAAGAGCCAATCTCCAGCACACCCTGCACCTCAATAATGGTGTTATTTTGGACAAACGCCTGATTTTCTTTCAAATAGACTACAAGAATATTATCCGGCCAGTCTGCGTCGGAAGAACAAAAGGGGCACAGGGCAACAGGTTCTTTGGTGAGGACAAAAAACTTTGCTTCCGCTTTTAGTGGCGGCGCCATAAAGCCGCGGATAATCACCTCCTGGCCGTCCAAAGCTTTAAGTTTTTCGGAAAATTCCAAACCCAGAACAGAACTTTTTTTATAAAGGCCGGAAAAAGTAAGAATATTATCCGCTTCTGCACCATGGGTTTGGTTTGCGGAAAAAACACAAAACGAAACAACAATAAACGCAAAAAAAAGTATGTTTTTCATAAGGATGTATAGGTGCGGAGGGTGACAAACCACCCCCCGCTCTGTTTTACTTAGAAAATTAGCGCCCTAAAGCCAAAGCTTCTGCGATAACACGGAACACATAGGTGCTGTCGTGAAAGCCCATCATCGCGTCCGCATGGGGGCCTCTTGCCTGCACCACCATGTCGTCAATAGAGTGTACGCCTGTGGATTCAGAGCGGGGCAAATTCCCTTCCCGGAACAAAGCCCCGGGGATATTAAACTGTTCGTTTGCCACGTATTCCTTCTTTTCGTTTTGCACAGCAGGCACAAAGGGATTACCCATTTTGGGGGCAAATGTTTCGTAGTAATCCGGGAAATTGCCGATAAAGGTTGCCAGCCGCTTCGATACATTCACATTGTCCGGGTACCCATCGTTATTGTTGTCTTCATAATTAGGGTAACCGGCTTTTTCATAAATGCCCACTTTTTCGCGCATTTCTGTGCCGGGCAGGGTATCGTCCACCGTGCCTATCACACTGATAGAATGGGTGTGGTCGCCTGTAACAATAAGCAGGGTATCGGGGTTTTCGTCGCAATATTTTTGTGCAAGGGCGATAACTTTATCAAACATAATGGTATCATACACCGCTCTTTCCCAGTCCAGCGGATGGGAATATTTATCCACAAGCCCGGATTCCGCAAAAAGGAAAAAACCTTCGGGGTTTTGGGAAAGTATACCAAGCGCGGTTTCAAACATTTCGGTCAAATCCGGCTGCTCAGGAAACTGCTCCACTGTGCCTTTTTTCAAAAAAAGCCTGTCAAGCGAGCCATCCATATTCCCTGTATGGAAAAGACCAAGCAGTTGCGGGGTTTTATCTCTGGCAACAGCGCCCAGCTCCGCCTTTGTGGTGGCCAGGGTGTAGCCGTCTTTTTGGAACATTTCCACAAG
>CAZJOG010000073.1:0-10901 GCA_964547565.1 uncultured Desulfovibrionaceae bacterium | reverse complement strand
AAGCCATGCCTATTCCCTCTGCCGGCAGGTTGCTGACTTTGTCAACAACCTGTGGGGGGCTACTCGCCCCCCAGCCCCCCGGCAGGGGCAAGCGCCCCTGCACCGGCTATATTTTAACAACAAAAGATCGTAATGCCGCTTCTATCGCTTGAAAACGCTGCCCAGACACAAGCGAAATCCAATAATGCATACATGCAAACAATTCATCCGCATCTGCTTGGATTTGTAACCCATTAATACGCAAAAAAACATCGCAGGCGGCAAAAGCTGTCCTCTTGTTCCCATCTACAAAGGGATGGTCCATAAGCAAACTTTCAAGTAGCGCACAGGCTTCTTGGATTTCATCTGCATAATAGCCACATTGGGGGCGAAAAACGGCAGCCTCTACAGCGCCCATATCGCGTACACCTTCTGCTCCACCATAAAGTCTGATAAGTGCATCATGGAGAGCAAGTATATCCGCGGTGGTTAGATAGTCCCTGCTCACTTGGCTAATGCCTCATACAGGCTGCCATATTCTTTTATACTGGCCTGCAATGCATCCAAAACATGCTCACGGGGCTTTGTCGCCTGCCTTTCTTTAAGGTAGGCACGCAGGGCTTCATCCAAAATAGCCTGTATATTCCTTCCCTCCCGGGCAGACACATGCTGCAAAGCTTCCAGCAGGTCTGGCGCTAATTGAGCAGCAAACTCTATTGTAGCCTGAGCCATGGTTTCCTCCTTTTTTCTTTGATTATAGAGAAATTTTACCAAACATCAAGATACACTCCGCCCCCCAATAATCAGACTTACGCGCCGGGTTTAGTGGGAATTTTACCCTGTATACGCCAGATTTCGGCCAATATAGCGGCAACCGCTTTATAAAGTTCTTCGGGTATAGGTTGCCCTACTTCCACGTTTTTGTAGAGTGTACGGGCAAGAAGTCGGCTTTCACGGATAGGCACACGGTTTTCGCGGGCGATTTTTTTGATTTTTTCTGCAACATGGTCCACGCCTTTTGCAACCACAACAGGGGCGGGGAATTCGGAAGCGTCGTAACGCAATGCAACGGCAAAGTGTGTAGGGTTTGTGATAACCACGTCTGCTTTTTTGACATCCTGCATCATACGGCTGGCCATAACCTGAAACATTTTCTGCTTCTGTTTGTTTTTGATCATGGGGTCGCCTTCTGCCTGGCGCATTTCGTCTTTTACTTCCTGCTTGGTCATTTTGATATTTTCTTCGTATTCGTAGCGGGTGTAAAAGAGGTCAACAGCGGCAATAATAAGCATGGGGGCCAGGGTATACACCACCATTTTAAAACCTGTTTCCAGCATATAGGTGCCAAGACCTGAAGCATTGGTGTAATACAGGGGGAGGAAGTTATGGAATTCGTTCATCACAAACATGGTGGGGACAATGCCAATAACAGCAGCCTGGGCAATACTTTTGCCAAGGCGGATAAAGGTTTGGAGGGAAAAAAACATACGCTGGAGGCCCTTGGCGAGGTTAAAATTGCTCCATTTGAATTTAAAAACTTTGGTTGTCCACAGTTTCCCCACCTGAACACGCAGAGAAATAAAGGCAACAAGCCCCACAAAGCAGATAACGGGTAACACAATAATGGCAAGTTCCTGGATAGCCAGAGCCATAATAGAATGCGCGTTGACATCTGTAAGGGGAAAGGTGACGGCATTGGCAAAAAAATACACAAATATATTGCGGATATGGTCTATCATAACAGAAAAATAAATAAAAAGCCCCAACACACCTGCTACAATAGTGAGTGTTTTGGTTACTTCCTGCGCCTTGGGAACATTGCCTTCATTACGGACTTTGCGGCGGCGTTTGTCCGTGGCTTTCTCTGTTTTACTTGGGTCTTTTGCCATGTTAATTCCCTAGCGACTACCCGCACGTATAAGATTAAGGAACATATCATCAATCCCTATGATATAGTTATACACTTCTGTAGAGAGCATACCAAACAGCATGGTCACAAAAAAGAATCCCACGGCTATTTTAAGGGGGAAGCCCACTTCCATAATATGGATTTGGGGGGCGGCGCGGCTCATCATGGCAAGGGCCAGTTCTACAAGAAAAAGGGCGGCCATGACAGGGGCGATAACTTTAATGGCAAGGGTAAAAAGCATGGTGGCGAGGGTAAGGATTTGGCGTAGCAGGTCGGATGTCAGAAAAAGGCCACCAGCAGGGATAAGATGGAAGGTTTCAATAAAAGCGCGTAAAAGGTACAAATGACCATCCAGTGTCAAAAAAATGAGCACAGTCACGGTGTAAAGCAGGTGGGCCACAATACCGGTCTGGTTGCCGCTTGCGGGGTCTGCAAAGGTAATCATGGTAAAACCCATTTGCATAGCCACAAGTTCACCACCGGCCTGTACGCCTGCAAAAAAGAAACGCACAGCAAGGCCAAGTGTTGTACCTAAAATAAGTTCGCCAAGGATAATAAGGGCAATTTCAAAGGGATGGGCGGGCATTTGTACACCCGGCAGGCTGACCACCGGCCATATAGCCATGGTAAACACAAGGCAGAAGGCGGCCTTCCACTGCGCCGGCAACCCCTCAACCCCAAACACGGGCAACATAAAAATGACAAGACTCACCCTTAAAAAGGTGAGTAAAAAGCTAAGGATAAGGGCGGGGTCAAAATTAAAAATGTCCATGGCCCACTGGATGCAAAATTTAGGCCAAAAAACATTTATGCCATGAATTGTCAAAACAAATCGCTGTGTGTGCCTGTGCGGGTAAGGGTAAGCGTAAGTATTTTGTCTGTACGGTAATAAATAAGCAGCCAATCTGGCTCAATATGGCACTCTCAGTGTGCCGCACAATTACCGCCTAAAGGGCGGTCTTGGTATTTTTCCGGTAATATTTCGGCAGTTGCAAGCAGATTAATAACTTCCAACAGTTTTTCCCGCTTCTTGCCTCATTTGAGCATACGCGCGTAGTCTTTTTTGAAGCGGGCTGTAAAAACCACTTCATATTTCATCGGCATCAAGCTCCTGGAAAAGTTCGTCCATGCTGGTAAAGCGCTTTGCATGTGGGTCGCGGCTTAGTTTTTCCGCTTCCAGCATAGCCGCTATGGTTTCATAATTTGGCAGAGGGGCGGCCAGTTCAAAAGGGATACGGCGTTCGCGCACAACTGTTTTGGCAAAAATGGTAATGGCATTTCCCATAGAAAGCCCGATTTCTCCGCACATAGTATCAAACTGTTTTTTTAAATCTTCGTCCATGCGGACAGTAATATTGCTTGTGGCCATAGTCTTTTCTCCTGCAGATGCACTACATTTTAGATCAATTTCTGTGCAATCGTCAAGATTTAAGCACATAAAAACACGGATAACAGTGGGGAATAGGCCCGGGATGTTGTGCCAATGCGCTAAAAACTTCAACCCCGTTTGCGCGGTTTATAGCTGAAAGTACGGGGGTCTATACCGTATTTTTTAATTTTGTAATTGACAATACGGTAGCTGGCCTTGAGGTCCTGGGCGGCGCGTTGCATATTGCCGCCTGCTTTAATCAGGGCATCCACAAGGATTTCGCGTTCAAAATGGGCCACCTGATCACCCATAGGTATGGTGTTTTCGCTACGGGGGGTGGTTTCGCTGAAGGAATTTTGGATGGAAGGGGGCAAATCTGCGGCGCGGATAACGTGATCATTGCAGATACGCGCGGCACGTTCCATGCAGAAAATAAGTTCGCGCACATTGCCGGGCCAGTAGTAACGGCACAGCATATCAAGCGCGGGAAAAGAAATGCGGGTGATAAAGGCAGAAGGTTGCACCGGGGCTTTGTTGTCTGCGGGAAGGGGAATTTCCGAGTAGTTTGTTGTTTCAAATGTAGGGACAGACTCTGCCGGTATTTCCGGGGTGGGCGCGGCCAGATTTGCCAGAATTTCTTCCGCCAGAGGGATAATATCTTCGCGTCTTTCCCGCAGAGGGGGGATAAGCAGGGTGGAGTATTTAAAGCGCGCAAAAAGGCCTGGCAGAAAAAGGCCCTGCTCCACAAGACTTTCCAAGTCTGCAGAACTGGACGCAATAAGATGGAAGGTGGCAAACAGGGGTTTATCATCGCCCAATCTGCAAAAAGGCACACCATCCAGCACAGCAAGCAGGGTTTGCTGAAGCGAAAGAGGCAGAGTTTCCACGGAATCCAAAAACAGGGTGCCATCCGCTTCAAAAAGACCTTTTTTGCTTTGCATGGCGGCGGAGTTTAGTCCCTTTTGCAGGCCCAAAAGTTCTTCTTCCATTTTTTCTGGTGCAGAGGCGCAATAGCAGGTATGGAAAGGTTTTTGGGCCAGCCGGTTGTGGCTTTTGTGCATACGCAGGGCCAGGCGTTCTTTCCCTACGCCGGGTTCCCCCCTTAAAAGAACGGGGTTGTGGCTTTGGGCGCGTCTGGCGGCCTGCTCCAGCAAAAGGCGCATTTTTTTGGACTGGGCCACAAAGGTGGGCAGGCTGTTGTTTAACGATTCATCGTGCGCAAGGGGTGTGTGGCTGCCGGCAAGACTTATTATTTCGTCCTGCTGATGGGCGGCTTCATGGGCAATAAACGCGGCCACAACTTCCAAAAAACGGCAACGCAGGTCTAAATCTTCCTCAGAAAAAAACAGGCAGTCGGCATTCAGGGTACCAATAACTTCCGGCGCATCCAAGGCAGATTCGCTTTGGGCGGGTGGGCCAAAAACAGGCACACTGAGAAAAGCCAGAGCGCGGCACTCCTCAGGGGTGCGGGCAAAAAGTTTTCCCAAAAAAAGCGGGCTTTCGGCTATACAGGGGATAATGCAGGGCTTGCCTGTGGCAAACACCTGGCCTGTAACCCCCACACCCGGTTCGTATTCCGAATGGTGGTCTTTAGGGGGGCTTTGGGTAAGAGAAAGGCGCAAAAGGCCACTTTCCGGGTCAAACAGAACAAGATGAGGCCGCAAAAACTGCTGGGTGCAGAGGATATCCAGAATTTGGGATAACCCTGACTGGAAGGATTTTTGCTGGCCTAATGCGCTGGCCATCTGGCGCAGGGCAACCAACCAGGAGGTGGCGGTATCCGCCATCTGGTCAGGGAAACGTGCATCCAGTGCATCCAGACCCAGAGAGCCTGCCGCGTTGCCGGCAGGATTTGTGGGAGACTCCATGGCAAGGGGTTATTGCAGGGCCGCAATACGGGAACGGTAGTAATCTGCCGTTGTGGTGCTGGTGGCAGAAAGCAGGCCAAGGGCTTCTGTATACGCTTCTACCGCGCGCTTTGTATCCCCCATAGCTTCGGCAGACTCCGCCACCTGTTCCAGCAGGGCACCGCGCATACTCTGGGGCATCATAGTCACAAGGGCTTCGCGTTCTTTCAGGGCTTCTTCAAACTTGCCCTGCCGCATCAGAATATCCGCATACACCATACGGGCGCTGTTCTGGATAGGGCCTTTGCCGGAGTCCGCCACTGTTTTATACGCAGAGGCGGATTTTTCCCAGTCACCCTGCTCCGCGGCAAAACGGGCTACTTCCAGCCATGCCGCAAGGCGAACATCCCCGGGCGCGTCTTTGGCAAAAACTTCCAGAGCCGCAAGGCGGGCAAGAGGATCCTGTAAGGAAGTAAGGCGTCCCAGCTCCTGCTGGGCTTTAGTTGCGGCCACTTCCACACGCCATTGCCATATCCCGTACCCAATAATAAGGGCAATAACAACAAGCACGGCAACCGTGATCCGGCTGGCATTATCCAGCACAAAACGCCACAAAGGGGTTGCCTCCGGGCTCACCTCTGCCTGCATTTCTTTCAGCACTTTCACCGCATCTTCAGGCAGGCGGGTTTTATCTACAGGCTGGGAAACAAGAGGTTTTGGCTGGGGTACAGAAGGACGGGCCATACATTACTCCTTAAAAAATATGAAAAAGAAATATACCCTGCCCCTGCATGAATGTCAAAGAAGAAAACAGCCTGTACGCGGCACGTTTTATGAATGAGGTTACATTTCTGACAACCCGGCTCTTCCGTACACTTGCCAACAGGGGTTTGGCAAGGTATATTCCGGAAAACAGCCCTTTGCCGCACCCATGCCCACAGGAGAACACTATGGAACAAAGCCCCCTTTTGGCGGACCTTATCCGCGATATAGGCAAAAATGCCCGCGAGGCTTCCCGTATTCTTGCCGCTGTTCAGCCTGCGGTAAAAGTGCAGGCTCTGGAAACATTGGCGTGTCTGCTGGAAAGTAACAGCGCCAAAATCCTGAAAGCGAATGCGCAGGATATGGAGCAGGCACGCGCCGCCAATATGGATGAAGCACGGCTGGGCCGCCTTTTTATGACAGAAAAAACCATACACGAAATGGCAACTGCCTGCCGTTTTGTCGCCGCGCAGTCTGACCCTGTTGGCGCAATAGAAGAAGAATGGCAACAACCCAATGGCATTTTGGTGGGCAAAATGCGTGTGCCTTTGGGGGTTGTGGCTATGGTGTATGAAGCAAGGCCCAATGTCACTATTGACGCGGCTATTATTTGCCTGAAAGCAGGGAATGCGGTTATTTTGCGGGGTGGTTCTGAAGCATTTGCCTCCAACCAAATTTTGGCGGCCTTCCTGCAGGAAGCCCTTACCAGCGCAGGCTTACCCGCAGAAGCCGCCCAGGTTTTACCTGTTACAGACCGTGCCGCAGTGCAGGAATTGTGCAAACTGGATGAATATATTGATGTGATGATACCCCGCGGCGGGGAAGAGCTTGTCCGCACAGTAACAGCCCAGGCCACCATGCCCGTGCTTAAACATTACAAAGGGGTATGCCATGCTTTTGTGGATGAAAGCGCGGATATTCCCATGGCCCTTGATATTGTGCGCAATGCCAAAGTTCAGCGCCCGGGGGTATGTAATGCGCTGGAATGTCTGCTTGTGCATGAAAAATTGGCCCCCACTTTTTTACCGCAGCTGGAAGCTTTTTTGCCGGAAGTGGAGCTAAGGGCCTGTTCCGCCTCTCTGCCGTATCTGCAACACGCTGTTCCCCTGCAAGCTTCAGATAAAGGGCAGGAATTTCACAGCCTTATTTTAGCGGTTCTTTTGGTGCCTTCCCTGGATGCGGCGCTTAACCATATTGCCAAATATGGCTCTCACCATACAGAAATTATTTGCACCAATAATCTGGCTAACAGCCAGAGTTTTCTGCGTGAGGCAGATGCCTCCATGGTAGCGGTGAATGCCTCCACCCGCTTTAACGATGGCGGTCAGCTGGGTTTGGGGGCGGAAATAGGCATAAGCACCTCCAAACTGCATGCGTATGGCCCTATGGGAGTGAAGGAACTTACCACCACCAAGTTTGTGGTAACAGGTAAGGGGCATACCCGCGCATAAAAGAAAAACCGTGCCCCGCACCCCGCCAAAAAGCGGATTATTACCCTTTACCTTTCCTGCTTGACAGCTTGTTCTTTTTTATGCAAAATGTCACCTGTGTGTGTAAAAAGTGTCTGCGGGAGTTGTGCCCCTCAGCCACACCATGGAATTTGTGCCTCCATGGAATGATACGCGGGAGTTGTGCCCTGCGTGTAAAATAGGGCGTTGTACCCCCTGACGGCTTGAATCCTGAAGAAATTTTTTACCTTTTTCTGGAGAACTACATGCCATCAGTAGCACCATACCCTTTTGAAATTTTTGTTACATTTGGCTGGATTGGCTTTTTCCTTGTGCTGGGTGTTTACCTGCGGGCCAAAATACCGTTTCTGCGCAAATACCTTGTCCCCGCCAGTATTATTGGTGGTGTGCTTGCCTTTTTGCTCTTTAACATATTTGGGCTTTTACAGGGAACATCTTTTGGTTACAGCCCCACAGTCATAGAAAACATTGCCTTCCACTTTTTCGGCCTGTATTTTGGCTGTAATATGCTGGCAGGCATGGGCGGCGGGGATAAAGGCAAATCATCCGCTGTTACACGCCATACTGCCGGCGGACTGGTCTGTATTTCCACGCAAATGCTGTGCAGCACTCTTTTAGCAGGTTCCCTTGCTATCCTTATGCTTTTGCTGAACATGTTCATAGGAACAAACTATGTGGAAAGCACCGGGCAACTTTTAGCCACCGGCTTTATCGCCGGCCCCGGCCCTGCCATGACCACAGGCGCCGTATGGGAAAAAACCGCCAACATCCCGGGCCTTACAGCCCTTGGTCTTACTTCCGGCTCTCTTGGTTTTCTGGTGGCTTTTGCCATTGGTATCCCCATGGCTAACCATTACAGAAAAAAGGCTTACTGCAGCACGGATATAACCGCCATTACCTCCCCTGAAGAACGCCGCGGCTATTACGAAGGCAACGGGCCTTCTGTTGGCAAGCAAACCACTATGCCCGCTAACCTGGAAACCATAGCCTCCTACTTCTTTATTGTGTTTATGGTGTATTTTATTGGCTATCTTATTGCCATGGGCCTTGTGGCCCTTTTGCCTCCCGCTGTTGCACCTGTTGTCTGGGCTATTTTCTTTGTTATGCCCATTCCCGCGGCTCTTTTTGTCCGCAAGGTTTTGCAATTGCTAAAGCTGGAACATCTTATAGACCAGCAACTTAACACCCGTGTTGCCGGTGGCCTTATAGACATTATTGTCATATCCTCTTTCTTTGGTATGACACTTGCCGCCCTGCAACAATTTGGCGTCTTTATTGTGCTTGGTATTCTTATTATCCTGGCTGTTCTGCTTATCACCATACCGCTTATATGCCGCAGTCTGCCTTATGAAACCGAGCATATTCTGTATCTTACCGGTACTCTCACCGGTACTGTGGCAACAGGTCTTTTCCTTTGCCGCATGATTGACCCTGAACAGCATAACCCCATGCCTTTTGAGGCTGCCATGTCTGGTGTGTTCACACTTGCCACTATTCCTCTTGCGCCTGTGGGCCACTTGCAAATCCTTTTTGGCTGGAGCATATTCTCCTGGGTTGGCCTGCAGTTTGCCATGGCCGCCACCTGGCTTGTTATCCTTTTCTTTGCGCGAACCTGGTACAAAAAGACCTATATGGGTGTAGCAACCCATGATTTTATGTCCCGCGTAGCAGCTGGCGAAGTAGAAGAATGCTGAACCCGGAAAATCTCTTTTCACTCACACGTATCGGAGAAAAAAAATGCAAAAAAACGCTATTGTGATCATGTTTGACAGCCTGCAACGCACCTATCTTGGCTGCTACGGCAACACATGGATGAAAACCCCCAATATGGACCGCCTTGCCCGCGAAGGCGTACTTTTTGAAAACAGCTACACAGAAGGTTTGCCCACTGTGCCTTGCCGCCGTGCTATGCTTACAGGCCGTTACACCCTGCCTTTCAGCGCCTGGGAACCCCTGAAAATGGAAGACACAACCATAGCCGACCTTTGCTGGGGCCGTCCCATAGACACCTATATGGTGTTTGACTGCCCGCCCATGCGTCAGTCCAAATTCGGGTTTACCCGCGGTTTTGACAAGGTGTGGTTCACACACGGGCACGAGCTTGATCACTATTACTATGAAAATGATCCCCTTATCCACCTTGACCCCAAGGATTACATCAACGACTCTGTTGTTGAAGGCGCCCGTAAAGCCCTTGGCCAGCAGTTTGTAGACGTGCAGTACCACGAAATTTCCGCCTATCTGAAGCAACGCCAGTATGAACACAGCGCGGAAAACCGCTATGTTGCCAAAACAATCAAAAAAGCTGTGGAACTTCTTGGTCAGATGGACCGCAACAAACAGTTCTTTATGTGGATAGACAGCTTTGACCCGCACGAGCCTTGGGATCCGCCATCTGTCTACAGTGCCGAACCCTGCCCGTATGATCCCACCTGGACAGGAAAAGACGACTTCCTGCCTTTTATGGGCGACTGCGAAGGTGTGTATACAGAAGCAGAATTGCACCACGTCCGTATGCTGTATGCAGAACTTATCACCCTGTGTGAGCGCTGGCTCGGCTACCTGCTGGATAATATCCGCACCCTTGGCTACGAAGAAAACACCCTGTTTATGATGGTTTCTGACCACGGCGAACCCCTTGGCAATGGCGAACACGGCCACGGTATTATGCGTAAATGCCGCCCCTGGCCTTACGAAGAACTGGTGCATACCCCCATGCTGCTGCGCGCGCCTGGCATCAAAGCCGGCCAGCGTATCAAAGCCTTTGTGCAATCCTGCGACGTTGCCCCCACCGTGTGCGACTGGCTGGGCATTGGCGTTCACCCCGATATGACGGGTAAATCCCTGCTGCCCCTCGTGCGCGGCGAAGTTACCAAAGTGCGCGACTTCGCCATTGCCGGCTACTACAAATACTCCTGGGCCATTTACGACGAAGGGTGGAGCTTTATCCACTGGATGCATAACGCCCACAACGATATGGACGGCTTTGGCCTTGCCACAGCCGTTGGTATGGCCCATGCTTCCGAACACTTTAAAGGCATTGGCGCCAAAACACCGGCCGATGCTATGTTTGGCCTGGCCTCCGCCCTGGCAGACGATGAAAGCCCAGACGCCACCAGCCAATCCCTGGACGCTTTGGAACGCCTGCGTGCCGCTGCCTCTGCAGACGGCGCCCAGCAATGGACCTGCACACCCGGCGCAAAAATTATTGTGCCGGATCTGGACGAGCTGTACGACCTGAAAAAAGACCCCTTCCAGCTTAATAATGTTATAAGCCAATACCCTGAAAAAGCGGTGGAATTACTGCAAAAACTGCGTATTACCATGGGCGATTTAAAGGCAAGCTAATACCAGGCAGCAGGTTTTAAAAAATCTGCACAAGAAGGGGAACCCCACTTTGTATACAAGGGAGGTTCCCCTTTTTGCTTATGGCAAAGCACCCTGCGGGTTGCCTGCCCTTCCTCCCCCCCTGTGTTTTAAATTCCCAAAGTTTTTCCTTTGGGAAAGGCTCTAAAAAATACATCCGGTTACACAAATAAAAAACTATAGCACACAGGAAAAAACAA
>CAZJOG010000072.1:4203-10933 GCA_964547565.1 uncultured Desulfovibrionaceae bacterium | reverse complement strand
GCATGGTGACAACAGTATCAAGGGGGATAAAGCGTCCGTCATTGGAGCGCAGGTAAAGGGTGGATATAATGTCGGAAGAATATTGAAGGGCCGGGTCCACCTGGAGCAGCACCTTATAGTCACTGGCGGAGGTGTAAATAATAGACACCTGCCGTGTACCAAAGGCGGAGTAAAGGGCATTTTCTATTTGCATAAGGGTAACGCCCAGGGTGGTGGCTTTATCGCGGTCAACATCCAGATAAATAACGGGGTTTTGCAGTTGCAGGTCTGTGCTTACGTCGCGGAACATATCGGCGCGGGCGGCAAAGGCTTCCTGCAGGGCGTAGGCAGAGTCGTACAAGTCATCCGTGTTGCTGCCCACAAGCTGGTAACTGTTGGAAGCGCCGCCAGGGCCGTTTTGGCCGTGGGCATTGGATATAAAGACATCCAGCACGGGGTTGTCGGAAAGGGCGTTTCTCAGGCGGTTAATCACCACATCAATGTGGTCACGTTCGCTGTGGGGTTTAAGGTTAACGGTAAAGGCGCCGGTGTTGGTTTCGCCCCGTGTGCCGCCGCCCACGGTGGAGGCGTAGCTTTCTACAGCAGGATCTGCGGAAAGGATATCGTGCATTTGTTGCTGGGCTTTGGCAAGTGCTGCAAAGGAGATAGATTCTTCCGCTTTGGTGGAGATGGAAATAAGGCCACCGTCCATGCTGGGGAAAAAGCCTGTGGGCATTTGCCCTGCCAGAAAGCCTGTAGCCATAATCAGGCCAATGGAGGCCAGGAATGTAGCAAACTTATGCCGCATAACAATATGCAGAGATTTTTCGTATTGATGGGTAAGCCACTGGAAAAAGTGGTTAAAACGTGCCGTGATGCCGGTGTCTTTTTTATGCAGGCTGTGCTCTGGTAAAAAGTTGGCGCACATCATGGGGGTAAGGGTTATGGAAACAAAGAAGGACATGGCAACGGCAATAACAATAACAGCCGCAAATTGCAGGAACATTTTGCCAACCATGCCAGGAAGGAACAGCAGGGGCACAAACACGGCTATAAGGGAAAGTGTCATGGAAAGAATGGTAAACCCTACTTCACTTGAACCATCCAAAGCCGCCTGGAGTGGGCTTTTGCCCATTTCCCTGTGCCGGATAATATTTTCCAGCATAACAATAGCGTCGTCCACAACAAAGCCCACCACAAGGATAAGGGCCATAAGGGAAACGTTGTTAAGGCTAAAATCAAAAAAGAACATAAGGGCAAATGTGCCAAGAATAGAAACAGGCAGAGCCAGAGAAGGGATGGTGGTGGCCATGGCGTCTCTGAGGAAAAGGAAAATAATAAGCACCACCAGCACAATGGTGAGTAAGAGGGTAAATTCCACTTCGTCCACAGAATCCCGGATAGGTATGGAACCATCCTGGAAAACACTCAGGTTAATGGATTCCGGCAGGCTGTCTATAAGTTCAGGCAGTATCTGCATGATATTGCTGACAGTTTCTACGGTATTACCCCCTGGGGAGCGTACCACCTGGATAAGAACACCTGTTTTACCATTTACCCATGTTTCCTGCGTGGTGCTTTCTATACTGTCTTCTACAGAGGCAATATCGGAAAGGCGAATGGGTGCGCCATTACGCCACGCTACGATAATATCGGCAAATTCCTGCGCTGTGCTTATTTCACCGGAAGCGCGGATATTCCGGATGCGGGTTTCCCCCTGTAAAACACCTGTAGGCAAAGAAACGTTTGCCTGGCTCACAACGGCGCTTAATTCTTCCATGCTGATATTGCGGGCGGCCATAAGGTCCGGGTCCACCAAAATACGCACGGCGTAACGCTTGGCACCACGCACATTCGCCTGGGCCACACCTGTTACCATGGTAAGGCGTTGGGCTATGTAGGTTTCCGCGTATTCTGTAAGCTGTTGGGGGGTAAGAGTGTCGGAGGTAAGGGCAAGCTGGAGCACGGGCATAGAGTCAGGGTTTACCTTAACAAAAAGAGGGGCCGTGGTCATAGCGTCCGGCATACGGGCGTATGCCTGAGAAATAGCGGACTGTACGTCCAAAGCGGCTTTGTCTATATCGCGGCCATAGTCAAATTCCAAAAACACCACGGTGCTGCCCTGACGGGAGGTGGAGGTCATGGTTTTTATGCCGGAAACAGTAGAAAGCTGTTTTTCCAAAGGTTTAGCTACTGATGTGGCCATGGTTTCCGGGTCAGCGCCGGACATATTGGCCAAAACAATAATAAAAGGGAACTCAATGTTGGGCATGTCATTCAGGGGCAGACGGGAAAAGCCCATCACCCCGAATATGATAAGGCCTGCCATCAGGAGAGTGGTGGCAACTGGCCTGCGGATAAAAATTTCCGATATATTCATGAAGTGGCTCCGTGCGCACCTTCAGCCGGAGCAGGCTGGGACGGCGCGCTCAATTGCTTGCTCTGTTCTTCCGTAAAGCGTACTTTTTTACCATCTGTCAGGCGCACGTGGCCTTCAAGCACCACCTTTTCGCCTGCTTTCAGGCCATTTGTGATAACAGTTACACCATCTGTTTCCGCACCTGTTACCACACTCTGGTAGCGTACAGTCATATCATCCTGCACCACATACACAAAGGGGCCCTTGGGGCCAAGAGAAACAGCCTGGCTGGGTACGGCTATGGCATTTTTGATGGTGGCAAGTTGCAGGCGTACACGCACAAATTCACCAGGCCAAAGCAGATTATTGGTGTTTTCAAAAGATGAACGAAGAGGAATGGTGCCTGTACGGGTGTCTACATTCCCTATGTAGGTAAGCAGACCTTCCTGTTCTTCCCCGGTTTTAAGCTCGGCAAAAACCTTCAGATTCGCATTTTCAGAAAGCCCGCGCACATACAGTAAATGCCGTTCTGGGATAGAAAATGTCACCTGGACAGGGTCTATGGCGTCAATAACGACCAGAGGCTGCTGACCGGCGGGGACAATATTCCCATTGTCAATCTGGATAAGACCGGCCTTGCCGCTGATGGGGGCTGTGATGGTGCAGTAGTCAAGGTTTAGTTTTGCGCGTTGTACGGCTACTTCATCGCCTTTAACAGCAGCGCGGGCGCTTATGGTGGCAAGCCGTGCCTGTTCGTTTTGTTCTGTACTCGCAAAACCACCGCTTGTAAGCTTTTGGGAGCGCTTAAGGTCATCTTCTGCCTTAGCAAGACGTGCCTTGTCCGCGTCCATTTTTGCGTACAGTTCATCTAAAGCCAGCTGGGCGGGTACTTTGTCTATGGTAAAAAGGAGTTGGCCTTCTGTAACAAAGTCGCCTGCTTCAAAATGTGTTTCCAGAAGTTCGCCACCTGTACGGGAAATAACGGTTACAGTGGAGGAAGGGATAACCGATCCCACTGCGGTGATAAAAACCGGTACATCCGTTTGCTCTGAAAGGGCAAAGGTGACAAGCGCGTCTTTTGGGGCTGTGGTGGCTGCTTCCTGCGGGCCGGAACAACCTGCTAAAAGAAGGAAAAGGAGGGGCAGTATTGTCTTTTTATGCATATTAACACCCATTTTCTAAAGTATGATTGGGATTATTGGTAAGTAGGCTTATATCCCATGCTTGTTCGTATCTTATCCTTGGGCTTGCACAATTTGTCAAGCCGCCATTGCCTGAAATATACAAAACTACAAATAAAAAGGCCATGTTAGTTACATGGCCTTTTTGTAACAATCTCTTTCCCTTAATCCCCCCCAGGAGGGGGGATAGGGATAAAAATTATGCTTTGGCGCGGATAAGCGCGTAAGGGGCAGCGACAAGGCAGACCCAGGCAGCCAGAATACCGCAGAAAATACCCTTGTATATGGCAAAGGTGTAAATGTTAAACTGGGTGGGCAACACTATGGCCGCCAGACCGCAAAACAAAGCGCCAATAATAGCGCCAATAACGGCCATGGTAAGAATAGCCACAATGGTGTTGCCGGAAAGCTTGGAGGCTATGCTATATTGTGTCATGCTCTGGGCAGGAATAGCTTCCACAGCGCCTGACTTGAGTTTTTTAATCGCGGGCAAACTGATAATAGGAAAAATAATGGCAGTAAGAACAAAGCCCGTAAATATCATATCAAAAAGAAAAGGTTCGCCAAGCGCGGTAAAAAATGCGACACTTTTATTCAAAAAGTACACAATTATCGCGTTAATAATAATGTTAAGCACAAAGTTGAGTGTGACATTTAAACGGACTTCTTTTTGGTAGGACATAGCTTCCCTCCAGGCAAAAGGTTAAAAAAACAAGCGCCTTTTTTATAACAAAATATTATTTGTTTGGCTAGAGGGTATGAGGGAATTGCGCTAATTTTCTTATACTTTTCTCGTACATCTTTCAGTATCTTAATGAAATTTTTATGATTATTTTATTGCAATATACAGTGTGGCAATACCAAAGCTCAAGGCGGTTGCTTTGGTAAAATAAAAGCCTGCGGCCTTAAGTTCTGCCAAAAACTCTTCTTGCCGTGGGAATGCCAGTATTGAACGTGCAAGATAGGTATACGCTTCTGTATTCTTTGTGAAAAAACCGGCAATCTTTGGTAAAACAGTTTCAAGATAAAAGCGGTATACAGGCGCAAACCATGCATACTGCACAGAAGAAAATTCTAAAACACAAAGCTGACCGCCATTTGCAAGTACCCTGTGCATTTCTTGCAAGGCTTTTGCACGCGGTTGTATGTTGCGTATGCCAAAGGCTATGGTTAAAGCATCCACACTCGCATCCGCATAGGGTAACTGGCAGGCATCCGCCACCTCCGCAGTGACATACTGCGTAAGATTGCCCCCAAGTTTGTGTTTTTTGCCGTATTCCAGCATGGGCGCGCATATATCACTGGCAAGTACCTGTATCCCCGGGTATTTTTTGGCCAGTTGCACACTTACATCCAAGGTGCCTGCCGCCACATCCGCCACCCTGCCGTTAGGGCCGGGCACAATAGCCCCCACCAGTTTGTGGCGCCACCAGTAGTCTATACCCAAGCTGCACAAATGGTTCTGAAAATCATACCACGGTGTGATGGAGGAAAACATGGCCACATTTTCTGCCGCATTCTCTGCTCCCCCTGCCTTTTCTGCCGCCTTTCCCTGTTCTTCCATGTCCACTAATCCTTTATGCCCTGTGTCCTTTTTTCCCCTTCTAACAGGGTATCCAGCACAACCGTGTACACAGCAGGGAATATCTCCCCAAAATTATTGGGGGAGAGCCTTTGCGCTTCTATAAATTTGACCGCAATTTCCTTGCTTACCTGCAAGGCTTCCTTACTGAGCTTTTCCATATTTTTTTCCTTATAAAAACCCGCCCTTGGGGAATGGCCCTGACCACCACGGTAAGGAACCAGGGCGGGTAAACAGAAAGGAGCGTGTACCCCGCCCTGTTTTTTTGATGGAGGTGAGGCGGGGGAAAGGAGAAAAAAATTTTTCTCCTTTCCCCCGCACCCCCATTCCCCTTTCAAAAAACTTTTTGGGGGTTGGGGGATTTGATTCTTTTATTACAGCTACTTATAAGGGGAGTATGCTTTTGTAAAAAGTGGGGTTTCCCCTTTTTTCCACAAGTTTCCCCTTACTCAAACATTTGCCGCAGTAAGTCTTCACCCTGTTCGGCGTTTTCATTCCCTGCGCCATCGCCACCACCAAGCGCATTAAGGCCATAGCCAGTGCCTGGTTCTGTGCCTTTCATAAAGGGCATGGAAACACCGTCTACAGAGGAAAAAACAATGCCTTCCGGTTGGGGAAAATCATCGGGCGGGTAAGCGTCCAGCGCGGTGGAGGCGTAGTCTACATAGATGGGCAGGGCAGCGCCGGAACCGGTTTCTCCGCGGCCCATAGGTTGCAGAACATCGTACCCCATATACACGCCTGTGACCAGATGGGGGGTAAAGCCCAGAAACCACGCATCGTTTTCATCGTTGGTGGTGCCGGTTTTCCCGGCAACAGGGCGGTTAAGAACTTTTGCTTTGCCGCCTGTGCCAAAGTTGACCACACCTTTTAGCATATTGGCCATAATAAAGGCATTTTGGGGGCTGATAGCCTGCGTATGCTGAGGGGCATTTTCGTAAATAGTATTGCCCCACGGGCCTTGTATGCTTTGGATAAGGCGGGGTTTACTCACTTGGCCCTGGTTGGCAAAGGCTGTGTACGCCTGCGTAAGGTTGATGGGGGCAACAGCAACAGCGCCAAGGCTGATAGCCAGTTCTGCGGGGAAGTAGGGTTCCAGCCCAAGGGCTTTGGCGCGCTCAATAACCGTATCCACGCCAATTTCCTGCACAACACGAACTGTGCAAAGGTTACGGGAGCGGGCAAGCGCTCTGTACAGGCGCATGGGGCCCTCAAAGCCACCTTCAAAGTTACGGGGACGCCATGCCTGCTTGGTCCAGGGGTTAATAACAAGCAGGGGAGCATCCAGCAGCATGGAGGCAGGGGTAAACCCGTGATCCAGTGAGGCGGAATACACAATAGGTTTAAAGGAAGACCCGGGCTGCCGCTGGGCCTGGGTGGCGCGGTTAAACTGGCTGCCTGTTGAACCAAAGGCGTAACCGCCAATAAGGGCCACAACATCGCCTGTTGCTGGCTCAATGGAAACAAGGGCACCCTGGACATCAGGCACTTGCTGGAGGCGCAGGGGGATAATTTTTTCCGGGGTGACGGTGGAAAGGTCAAACAAAACAGGTTCTTGCCCCTTAGCTGGTGGAACGGGGGGCGCTAAGGAAACCCAGATAGCGTCCCCTTTTTTTACTACCTTGGTGG
>CAZJOG010000072.1:0-4193 GCA_964547565.1 uncultured Desulfovibrionaceae bacterium | reverse complement strand
GCTGCCGCCCACACGCTTATTAGGGGTGCGGGCCCAGTTCATGGTTTTTACAGAAACATAGCCATGGTGCGTGGGGCCAAGGCGAACACTTGCGCCGTTTTTATCCACTTCATCCACAAGGGCCATAACCCAGCCGTCTTTTTCCAGCATGGCGGCTTTAAAGGGGTGTTTGGTAAGGAAGTTTTCGTATTCGCTGGGGGCTACTTCTTCCACAGGGCCACGCCAGCCGTGGCGTTTGGTGGCATTTTCCAAACCAGTACGCAAAGCTGCGGAGCCGGTTTCCTGCTGGAAGGGATCCATACTGGTGTGGACAGTAAGACCCAGTTCATACACCGCGTCTTCACCGTAAATGCCAAAATCCAGACCATTTTTAGCGGCATTTTCTTCGCTGAACATATCAAGCAAAACACGGCGCACTTCTTCCAGATACCAGCCCGCATGGGGGCCCATAGCCTGCAACTTGGATGTATACACAAGTTCTTCGTGCAGGGCTGTTTCATACTCAGAATCGCTTATCCAGCCAAGGGTGTACATACGGCGCAAAACCTGCCGCTGGCGGTTTTTTGCCGTTTCCGGGTAACGGTAAGGGTTATAGGCACTGGGGGATTGCGGCAGGCCGGCTATAAGGGCAGATTCCGCAAGGCTCAGCTCTTTGGCGTGTTTGCCAAAATACACCTGGGCGGCGGCTTCTACCCCATAGGCATTATTACCTAAGAATATCTGGTTTAAATAAATTGTTAGTATATCATTTTTGGGAAGCTGGTTTTCCAGCCGCAGGGCCAGAATCATTTCTTTGATTTTACGCGTGTATGTTTTTTCCGGGGTGAGCATAAGACGTTTGACAACCTGCTGGGTGATGGTGCTGCCACCTTGATCCGAATCACCAGACTGGAGGTTGCTTAACGCGGCGCGGATAATAGCTTTCAGGTCAATGCCCGGGTGGTTGTAAAAGGCGTCGTCCTCAATAGCCAAAAAAGCCAGGGGCAGAGTGGGGGCCATATCATCCAGACCAATAAGCACGCGGCGTTCATGGTAAAACTGGCCAATAAGGCTGCCATCCCGTGCCAGCACGGTTGTGGCAAGCTGGGGGCGGTAGTCTGTTATTTTGCTGAAGGAAGGCAGGTCTGCCGCTGCCCACTGGTACACGGCAAACGCAAGGCCAAGCCCCAGTATGCCGCCAATAATAGCAAGGGAAAAGAAAAAGCGGAAAAGCTTACCAAAGATGCCGCGTTTTTTCTTTTTTTCCTTGGGGCTGTTGTTTTGGTCTTCAGGCTGTTCGCTTGGGTCATCCGCGTCTGGCAACTGCTCCGTGTGTGGGGCAGCATCAGGGTGTGTACCATGTGTGGGGGCAGAAGGGCGACTGGGCGGGTTGCTGTTTTCTGTATCCGAGTCAAAACTGAGGGGGGTAAAGGTCGTATTCGCCATAATAGGTATCCGAAAAAGTTAAAAACAGTGCGCTGGCTGTTCTGAGTTTGATAAATTTGGCTGCTGAAATTGCGTTATGGTGTTGCGCCTTAAAAAAACGATACGCCATTAATAACTTTTGCTGGAAGATTCCGGCCATGTGCCTGTATAGCCTTCCAGTAAAACAAGGGTGAAGGTTCTGCCAGCATTGCCCTGGTGGGAAGAATGGAAAACAAGAGGAGTAACCGTGGCAAACATGGAGGCAAGAGCAGGCGGCACCTGACTTTTACTGGAAACATAAATGGCGCTCCAGCCTTCTTTATTCTGGGGTGGCCCCCAAATGTCGTACTGGGACATACGGCGGCCAAAATCTGCGCAATAGGCCTGCGGCTGGCCCGGTATATAAAAGGCCAGTTCCGCAGTTATATCGTAATGGTCAGCAAAGTAAAAGACTTTTTTAGGGTCTGGAAAGTTTTGGGAAAGATGGGCTATTTCCTGCCCAAGATTTTCCCAGCCCTTCAGGCGTACAGTGGGGTTTATTTTTTCCGGCAGGGGTAACATGGGAGAAGCAAAAACCAGCAGGCACATACAAAGGCTGAGTATAACCCACCATGGGGCAAGCGCCGACCATATATGCCGTAAGTCTGGCGGCTTTGCCCACACTCTTTCAAGGCCTGCAGCCGCCAGTATAATGCCCGCCACATAGGCCATGCCGGGCCAGTTAGGGTAAATGCGGGTGTGAAAACTCCAGAAAAAAAAGGCCAGGAATATGGGCCAGAAGCCTGCGGCCAAAAGGGCAGTTTGCCGGACAACAGCCTCACTTTGCACATGGACAAGCGGGTCGTTTTTGATAAGCGCAAGGCGTTTGCCGGGGGTAACCCAGGCAACGCGGGCGTAAAGAAAACCCGCAAGCAAAATGAACACCATCCACCACGGGGCGGCAATACCAAACTGGGCGGAGAGAAATTCCGGGAAAAGGTCAAAGCGGATAAAGGGTTTGGGTGTTCCCTGCAAAGTGGGCAGGCCCGCCAGAGTGCCCACATGGAAAAACCCTACCCATGCGTTTTGCATATTCCATAATAAAATGGGCAAAAAACCAAGGGCAGTGCCTGCGCCCATAGCCACAGCCACCCGTGTGACAAGCCCGCGCGGTAAAAGACGCGCCCTTTGCAAAAAAATACAATATACCAGAGCCACGGCAAAAAAAGCCAGCATCATGTATTTTGCCAAATTCCCAAGGGCCATAGCCAAAAAAAGGACAGCAAACGCCTTGCCGGAATGGGGGTTTTCTGAAAGGGCGTACAGGCTAAAAAAGGCGGCCATCCAGCACAAAAGCAGGGGGTTATCTGTTGTCATTAACACGCCGCTTGCCAGCGCAAGGGGCATGGTAACCGCCACCAGCAGGGATAAAACAGCCAGCCGCGGGCGTTTAAAAATAAACGCAACACCATAATATAAAAGCATTTGCGCCAGTGTGCCATTCACCACGGCGCCAAACCTGACCCCCAACTCTGTATTGCCGAAAATACTGGTCCAGAAGCTGATAATCCATGTGATCAGGGGGCCTTTGGAGTAGTAGGAAAGCTGGAGATGGCGTGTCCAGTCCCAGTACTGGGCTTCGTCCTGCGATAAATTAAGCTGGCCTGTAGCCACAAACCAGAAACGTACCAGAAAACTTACGGCTATAATGCCACATGCCCAGTGCAGGGAATGTGTTTGCATGGAGCGAAAAATCTGCGTAAAAAACGACGGGGAATTTTTTTCCATATGTTTTACACGGTAATGGGGATATTACCTTATGCCCCCAGCATTTTTTCCAATACTTCTGTCACAATGGCGGGGTTTGCTTTTCCCTGCATCTGGCGCATAACCTGTCCCATAAAAAAGGAAATAAGTTTGGTTTTGCCAGCTTTATAGTCTGCCACTTCTTTTGGATTAGCCTCTATAACAGCCCGGGCCGCCGCTTCAATAGCGCCTGTGTCCGAAACCTGCATAAGGGCTTTTTCTTTTACCAGAGCTTCCGGCATGTTTTGGGTGCCAAAAAGATCAGGCATAAGGTCTGCCCCTATTTTAGCGCTGATAACACCTTTATCTATAAGAACAGCAAGTTCGGCAAGGGCGGCAGGCAGGGGTGTTTGGGCAGGGTCTGCCAGGGCGCTGGTTTCCAGCCCGCGGGTGTTTATTTCCCGCATAAGGGGGCCCTGTATCAAGTTGGCTATTTTGCGTGGTTCCAGAGGGGTGGCTGGTTGTATACCAGCAAGAGCTTTACAGGCTGCTTCAAAAAAATCCGCAAGCGGCGCTTCTGCTGTCAGGTAGGCGGCGTCCTGTGTGGGCAGGCTGTATTCTTTTTCAAAGCGGGCAAGGCGGGCTGCGGGTAATTCCTTTTGGGTGGCCGCCCATTCTGCCAGATCGTTTTCCTGTATTGTAAGGGGCAGAAGGTCGGGGTCTGGGAAATACCGGTAGTCCTGGGCGTCTTCTTTGCTGCGCATGGGCAGGGTGATGTTTTTTACGCTGTCATACAGGCGGGTTTCCTGCCGGATACTGCCGCCGTCATCCAGAATATCCTGCTGGCGTTCTATTTCATACAGAATAGCTTTTTGCACAAACTTGAAGGAGTTCAGGTTTTTTAGCTCTGTACGGGTGCCAAGCGTGGAAGACCCCTTGGGTTTGAGGGAAATATTGGCGTCGCAACGGAAGGCGCCTTCTTCCATGTTGCCCGTGCCTACGCCCAGACTGGTGACAAACCCGTGCAGGGTTTTAAGATAGGCCACAGCTTCTGCTGCGGAAGA
>CAZJOG010000071.1:0-11043 GCA_964547565.1 uncultured Desulfovibrionaceae bacterium | reverse complement strand
TCAATATGGAGGAAAACGTGCAGGCCACCTTCCAGCTGGAGCAGGGCGAGGCCGTGTATTTGGAGGCTGTGGGCCTCTGCAAGGTTTTGGATAGACTGGAAGGCATTGGGTGGTGTTGAGGGGGAAGCAGGTTCTATATGGACGTGGACTTCTGTTTCTTCTGCGTCTGGAAGGGCGCGGCGGACGATATCTTCGAGCACGCAGGAGACTTCATGGGCGGCGTCCACGCGCATGGTGGCGGGTGCTTCAACGGAGAGGTCAACAAAGTATTGGGCGCCGCTTTCCCGCACGCGCACGTCAAGGGGGCGGAAGGTGGGGGCTTCGGTAAGGAGGGCGCGGTGGACGGCCTGCGCTTTTTCGCCGCCGCCGCCGTCCATAAGGGCGATTATGGCGCGTTTACCCAGGTTCCAGCTGACGCCAAGCACAATAAAGGCAACACCCAGGGCGGCCATGGCGTCGGTTTTTTCCAGCAAAGTACGGGGCAGGCCTTGGGGGGCATAGGGGGCGAGGGTGACGCCAATAAGGCCCAGAAGGACAACGGCGGAAGACCATATATCTGTGGTAAAGTGCAGGGCGTCTGCTTCCAGAGCTTGGGAGCGGTGTTTTTTGGCTACGCGGCGCAGCATGGCGGAGCGGTTGATGTCTACAACAAGGGAGATAATAATAACGGCAAATGCCCACCATGTGGGCACAACGGGGGCGGCGCTGAAAAAGAGTCTGTTGACGGCTTCGCTGATAATCCAGCCGCAGGTGATAAAGAGGAGGGCGGTTTCCGCCAGGGCGGAAATATGTTCAATTTTCCCGTGCCCAAAGGGGTGGGTATTATCGGCGGGGACGGCGGCAATACGCACGGCAAAAAAGGTGATACCTGCGGCTAAAAAGTCCAGGGCGCTGTGCAGGGCTTCGGAGAGCATACCAAGGCTGTTGGTGGCGAGGCCGGCCACAACTTTCATGCTGGTAAGAAGGGCAGACCAGAGGACAGAGGAGAGGGCGGCTTTGCGTTTTTCGGTGTGGGCGGTATTTTTTTGTTCAGATGTCTGGCTCATGGTTGGCTCCGGGATAGGAAAAGGGCGTGAGAAAAAAGAAGAAAAAAGGATAATAATAACAGAACGAGGGGCTTTGGGGCTGTATCAATGCAGGAAGCCACGGTATACGCCCTGTTTTTTGGGGCAATATACCGTGGCTGTAGGAATACGTAAGGAAGGAGATGGATTATTTTTGCGCTATTTCTGTATTTGAGGAGCGCACAAGCTGGTTAAGGTGGGTAAAATATTGTTTGGGGTCCTGGGTTTTTTTGGCAATCCACACTTCAAAATGCAGGTGGTAGCCGGTGGTGCGGCCTGTTTTTCCCACAAGCCCAATAAGGGAGCCTGCGTCTACTTTTTGGCCGGCCTGCACAAGAATTTTGTCCATGTGCGCGTAGCGGGTCATTTTGCCGTCCGGGTGGGTAACTTCCACGCAATTGCCGTAGGCATTGTAGCGGCTGGCGCGTGTGACTGTGCCTTGCTGGAGGGCAAAAATTTCCGAACCTCTGGGCGCGCGGATATCCACTCCCTGATGAAAGCGGGAGCCTTTGCCTGCTTTGCGTTTGCCATAGTCGGAGGAAATTTGGATACCGAGCGACTTATTAAGGGACGGATCCAGAAAAACCTCTGGGGCATCCGGGTCGAGAAACCAGTTACATTCTGTATCCGGGAAGGTCATGTTGCGGAACTGGTCAAAAGGCGCAAGGGTAACAGCTTTTGTAGACTGGGCCACCAGAGCATCGATGGGGATGTCGCCCCCGTACAAGCTGGCCTGGGTTTGCAGAATATCTTCAAACACCAGAGTGGCCTGGCCTTTAGGTGTAACCATGGCACTTTGGGGGGCGCAAGCTGTAAAAAAAAGGCTTGCGCAGACAAGCATAACACAGAGAGGGAAACGACGCGTTAAATAACACGTAGCTTTTCGCGTGCTTTTTTGCAAAAGGAACCTCCTTCGCCCAAAAGAGGGAAAAGTCGTAAAATCTTGTCGCGTGGACAAGTTGACAAATAGCACTTTTAGAAAAATTGCACAAGCGATTTTTCTCTCCCTGTTGTCATTTTAGCGGGAATATAGCGAGGTTTATGGGAATTTTAACAAAAAGATAACAGAAAAAATACCCGAAAATGGATTCCTTGGAGAGGGAAAAACAACAATTCCCCGCCTGGTTTTGAGGCCGGGCGGGGAATTGGCTGAATATCAACTGGTAAAAAGGTCGTTTTTACTGGTTGGCAGCTTCAGGGACAAGCAAGGTTTGACCGTCCCAGACAAGAGGAGAAGCAGGGGTCGGCTTCAGGATAGCAAGCCAGGGGTTAGTTTGCAGGTATTCCGGGTCTTGCTGGAGCTTACGGTCCATTTTGAGTATGGGGGGAACAACAGCCTGCACGTTTGCCATAAGGGCGCCAATTTGCGGGGCTATGCCGTAATTGGTGGCCTGGCTGGCAAGGTCAATGGCTTTTTGGCTAAATTCTGTAGACTGGGCCAGGGTGGTCAGGGTTTTAGGCGGGTTGTGGAAGCCCACGCTGTTTTCTGCGGAAACATAGTCCCAGAAAAGCTGGCCTTTACGCACATAGTCGCGGGCTTCAATCATCAAGGCCGCATAATTATCCGCTTTAGGGCCTGTGTAGGCGGCGGCAAGGCGCACGGCTTCGTGGGCGCGGACAGACTGTTCCTGCGCTTTCAGCAACTGGTCAAAAGAGCGGGACTGGGTGTATAACACACGTTCACGCAAGAATTCGGGGGATTTGTCCGAGTGGCATGTGCGGCAGGCGCGCATTTCGGGGTCTTTGAGCGGGCTTGTCCAGTAGTGGGAAGACATTTTTTTGCCTTCTGTGGAACGCTGGTAGGGCATATGGCAGTCTGCGCAGGCAACACCGGCGGCGCCGTGCGGGCCATCCTGCCAGGTTTCGTAGTCAGGGTGCTGCATTTTGATCATAGGCGTGTTGGAGGCCGGGTGTACCCAGTCTGCAAACTGGCCTTCAAAGCCGGGTATAGTGCCATCGCCATGTTTTTTATAATACTGGTACATTGCTTCAGGGCCAAAACCGTTATCCCATGGGAATACGGGCTTTTTGGCAACACCCTGACCAGGGTCTGTGAAGTAGTATTCTACGTGACACTGGCCGCATACAAGGGAGCGCATTTCATTGCGGGAAATCTGGTCGCCATTGGGGCCGTATTTACCGGAGCGTACCAGCCAGTCTTTCAGCGGCACACTGTAAAGGCGCAGTTCCATGGTGTCAGGGTCGTGGCAGTTGGCGCAGCCTATTTCTTCGTCCTTGGGATTAATATCCTGCCGGAGTTCATTGACATCTTTTGCCCAAAGGTCATCGCCGTATTCATCCAGCCATGTTATCATTTTGGGGGTTTTGCAGTTCCAGCATGTGGCTGGCAAGCCGCCCTTGTAGGCATAACGGTTAATACGGTCAATATTCAAAAAGTCTTCCACGGCGTAGGTGTGGCCGCGGGTTTCGTTGTATTCATACATAAACGGGTAGCCAAGCCACAGGTTTTTTAAATAGGGCTGGGCGTATTTGTACCCTTGCGGCAATGGGTTGACATTGTCGTTTTTATGATACGGCACAGAACCCTTATATTCTGTCATACGGGTGTCTTCATAATTAAGCTGAAAAGAAGCCCATTGATCAGGGAAAAATTTTGAAAATGCCGCGTTAGAGATAGTGTTAGCCGGTAAATTTGTCTTGTAGACGGGTGCTTTCAGTTCAGTACTTACATCGCCATTGCATGCACTCAGCAAAAGAGCTGCACAACACAGGAAAACAATACGTTTATTCATATGCCACCATCCTTGTACTAATAGGCATTGTTCTTTGGTGCGGGACATTTCTGTGGCAGTCCACACAGTAGGGCTTTGCTTGCATGCTGGCAACATTGCTGTTAGAAGCCACGTGGCAGCGTTTGCAGTTTTCGTTCACAATATTCTTGGTATGTCCATCTGCTATAAAGGGGATTTGGGTATTCCAGAATGTGTTGGAAAAAATATCCAGTGCTCCTACATACGCTTTTGTTGGGTACTTCCAGATGGTATTGTGCGGCAAGTGGCAATCATTACACGCAAGCTGGCTGTGTACGGATATTTTTTGCGTTACTCCCGCAGACTCCATAATGTGGCAAGTGGTGCAGAAAGGGCGTGAGTCTGTATAGCCTAAGACGTAGATGGCGCTTCCAAGCAGAAACACCCCTACAAAAATACCTACCAGACCGGCCTTCCACCAGGCAAAACGTGGGCCGTCCATACATTTCTCCTTTCTTAGGGCTAACTTTCCCTTTAGGCTAACCCTTTGCAAGAAAAATGGCAAGAGTTTGAGATTGCTGAAGGAATAAAAAATCCCCCCAAGCCTGCCCGAAAAGGCAGACTGTGGGGGGAAAAATACAGATAATGTGATTGTTACAAATTTTTCCAATATTGTTGAAAGCCTGCCATAAAGTCTGCAAGCGGAAGGGTACTTTTTTCTGCAGTACGGCGGTTTTTTATCTCCGCTATGCCATTTGTTATGCCTTTTGCACCAATCACTACCTGCACAGGCAAACCTATAAGGTCTGCGTCTTTAAATTTTACCCCGGGGCGCTCCTCGCGGTCATCGTACAGCACATCAAAACCAGCTGCCTTTAAATCCCCGTACAAAGTATCGGCCACATTTGCCACATCCGCGTTTTTGGGGTCAAGGTTTAACAGGGCAATATCATAAGGCGCAAGGGCCGCAGGGAAACATATACCATTTTCATCATGGTTTTGCTCAATACAGGCGGCTACCACGCGGGAAACCCCAATGCCGTAGCAGCCCATAATGATATATTTTTCTTCCCCGTTTTCATCCACATACACAGCCTTCATGGCCTCGGAATACTTGGTGCCAAGCTTAAACACATGGCCCACTTCTATGCCGCGCTTCAGCTCCAAAGGCGCGCCGCAGTGCGGGCAGGCATCACCCGCCACCACATTACGCAAATCTGCCCAGGTAAAGCTGCTGACATCTCTGTCCAGCCATACATTTTTGGTATGCGTATCTGCTTTGTTTGCGCCTGTTATCCACGGGCCAAGGCTTTTGAGTCCATTATCCGCATAGAGGGCGCTTACCTTTAAACCCACAGGCCCGGCAAAGCCCACAGGTGCGCCTGTTGCCGCCTGCACCTGTTCTGGTGTGGCAAACACAAGGTCATCCACACCGGCAACTTTTTTTAGCTTTATTTCATTCAGCTCCCTGTCCCCGCGTACTAAAGCCGCTATAATTTTGCCGTCCGCCATATAAAGCAGAGTTTTGACAAAATGCTCTGCCCCAAGCTTTAAACACGCGGAAACTTCTTCAATAGTATGCGCGCCGGGGGTTGGCACATCTTCCACAGGCAGGCGCTCTGCCTGGGAGGCAGTTGGTTCTGCCACTGCCGGTGCCCGCTCTATATTTGCCGCAAACTCACACTCCGGCCAGGCTGTGCAGGAGGCAATAACATCTTCCCCTGTGTCTGCAAGTACCATAAATTCATGGGAAAAATTGCCGCCTATAGCGCCGGAATCTGCCTCAACAGGTCTGAAATCCAGCCCCATACTTGTAAAAATGCGCGAATACGCCTCTTTCATCGTAAAATAGCTTTTATCCGCCGCTTCATCCGTTGCGTCAAACGTATAGGCATCCTTCATCAAAAATTCGCGGCCACGCATAAGACCAAAGCGCGGACGGATTTCATCCCGGAACTTGGTCTGTATCTGGTACAAACTGACTGGAAGCTGCCTGTAAGAACGCACCTCGCCCCGCAAAAGGTCTGTTATCACCTCTTCATGGGTAGGGCCAAGGCAGTACGGGCGGTCATGCCTGTCCACAAAACGCAAAAGTTCCTTGCCATACTTGGTGTAACGGCCAGACTCTTCCCATAAATCCGCCGGTTGCACCATAGGCATAAGAATTTCACAGCAACCGGCTTCATCCATGCCTTTGCGGACAAGATTCGCCGCTTTGTTTAATACCCGTAAGCCCAGAGGTAACCAGGTGTAGATGCCAGATGTGAGCTTGCGGATCATACCCGCACGCACAAGCAACTTGTGGCTGATAACTTCTGCGTCGGAAGGCGCTTCTTTCAAAGTGGGAACATAATAGGCCGATAACCGCATAGACACCTCGTAAGAGTGAAGAGATTATGGGGGAAGGGGAAAAGTATGTGCAAGAACAAAAATTATGGCTGGGAGAGCATGGTTTCAAGTTCTTGAAGAAAAGCTTTAAGCAAAGCTTCATGCCCATTTACAGACCGGATAAGCCGACCTTTTTTAAACAAAATACCTTTATCACGTCCGCCGGCAAGGCCAATATCCGCCTCTTTGGCTTCTCCCGGGCCATTCACCACACAGCCCATAACCGCCACTTTTAAAGGTGGCAGGGGTAAGCCCGCCAATTGGCGTTTGGCAAGAAAATCTTCCACCGCGTCCACAAGAGCCATAAGGTTTATTTCTGTCCGGCCGCAAGTAGGGCAGCTGATAAGTTCCACCCCGCCTTCCCCTTGGGGCAAAAGACCGGCACTACGCAAAATTTCCTGCGCAACGGGTATTTCTTCCACAGGGTCAGCCGTAAGCGAGACGCGCAGTGTATCCCCAATGCCGTCAAAAAGCAAGGTTCCCAGGCCCACCGCACTTTTTATCGCCCCGCGTAATTTGTTGCCTGCTTCTGTTACCCCAAGGTGCAAAGGGTAATGGCAGCGTCTTGCCATAAGCCTGTACGCTTCCACCGTGACAGGGACAGAAGAAGATTTGAGGGAAACTTTAATAGACTCCACCCCGTGTTTTTCCACCAGTGCCACAGCTTCCAGAGCGCTTTCTACCAAGGCTTCTGCTGTTGGGCCGCCAAAACGCCGCAAAATTTCAGGCGCAAGTGAACCACTGTTTACCCCTACGCGCACAACGGTTTTATGCTCGCGCACGGCATCCATAAGGCAGGCAAAACCGGCACTGTCCGTAGCCCGCATATTGCCGGGGTTTATACGCAGGCCGGCAAGGTTTGCTTCCACTGCCATAAGCGCCAGACGGTGGTCAAAGTGGATATCCGCCACAAGCGGCACAGGGCTTTCGTTTTGCAGCTTTTGCAGGGCTTCCCCTGCCCGTGTGTCTGGTACAGCCACACGCACAATTTTAGCACCGGCATTTGCCAGCTCCCGGATTTGTTGCAGGGTTGCTGCAACCTCATGGGTGGGCGTATTGGTCATGCTTTGGATAACAACAGGCGCACCGCCGCCAACAGGAACAGAGCCAAGCAGAAGCTGCCGGGTTTGGCTGCGTGGGGTCAAGGGCAAATCTGTATTTTGCATCATAATAAAAATATTCCTACACACTGCCCGGGGTTTTGCGTGTTACGCGTATGGCGTCCCATGTATAAAGGACAAGCGCCCCCCATATAAAGGGAAAAGTCACAAGGTCTGCCGCTGTAATAGCGGAGCCGAGAACAGTAACCGCAAGTATAAACTGTATACTGGGGCTGACATATTGGAGAATGCCAATACTGGCGAGTGTAAGATGTCTTGCGGCAAAGCCAAAAAGCATAAGGGGTATGGCTGTTGCGATAATTGTCCCGACAAGAAGAACAGGGCGCAGCGGGCCATTGCCTGTCATACCGCCAAATGTTCCCGGGTGGGCGTTAAAAAGCCATACCAGGGCAAAGGGAACAACAACCAGAAGTTCAATAAAAAGAGCGGGGACAGAATCCACGTTCACTTTTTTTTGCAGGTAACCATAGGTGGCGAAAGTAAGGGAGAGGATAAAGCCAATCAGGGGGATACGCCCAAAAAGAAGAATACCCCAAAGAACACCTAAAGCGGCTATACCTATGGCGATAATTTGGGGGCGTCGCAGTTTTTCGGCCAGTAAAAAGCGGCCCATCAGGATATTAAGGAATGGGGTAATAAAGTAGCCCAGGCTGGCTTCTACGGCGTGGCCATTATTAACAGCGTAAATATAAATGCCCCAGTTGGTAAAAAGCAACACAGAGGCCAGGGCAAGGGTAAGGGCGGCTTTTGCGTTTTTGAGGGCAATAAAAACTTCGCCCATCCGGTGGCAGAAAAGAAGGTAACAGGCCAGAAAAGCAAAAGACCACAGCATACGGTGGGCCACAATGGAAGGCGCGGGCATATCCGCAAGCAGTGGCCAGTAAAGAACGGTTATGCCCCAAAGAAAGTGTGCGCCAAGGCCGGCAAAAATTCCTTTGGACGTTTCTTTTGCAGGGGAAAGGGGGTTGGGAGGCATGGGCAAACCTTAAAAAGAGGGGAAAAATGGAAGAAAGAAAGGGGAACCGCCAGAAAATATCTGGCGGAACCCCTTTGGAATCTCGTATAAGGGAAAAGGGCGTCTGTTACCGGGCAAAAGAGCGGGTAAATAAGTCCGCTATGGCTTTACGGCCGTTTGCGTCCAAAAAGCGGGTGCCTGTGGCTGTAAAATGGGGAAACTGGATAACAGGGTTTTCTTCTTTCACCCAGTTATCTTCTTTCCAGCGGAACCATGCATTTTTTTCCTGGTCAAAAACTAACAGGGGCTTGTTGCAAAGTTTGGCAAATTCTGCGCCCCAGCCGGTGCCGCCTTTAACGGTTTTATCGTCCTGCACAACACCTATAACCAGCACTTCCTGCCCGCTGCTTACTTGCCAGCAAATGGACTGCAACACTTTGCGGAACATGGGGGCCTTGGTGTATTCTCTGCCCATAAGTTTGGAAACATAGGTCATGCTTACATCTTTCAGGGCAAGTTCTTCGCTGGTGAGCACACGCACACCGCGGGCGCGTTCAATCTGGTGGCCTTCAAAACTGAAGTTCACTTCTTCTATGCCCCAGGCTTCTGCCTGTGCGCCAAAAAACTGTTCGGTGCCGGCCGCGCCGCCGCTGTAAAGGATGCACTGTTTAGGGCTGAGCATGGTTCCTCCAGGTTTGCATATGGTTAAGCCGCACAAGGCAGGCGGTTATATAAAAGAAAAGCCTTCTTAAGGAATATGTACCTTTTGGAAGAATAGAGGAATTAATATTTTTTGCAAGTGAAGATTCTCTGCCGGGAAATTTTTTGCTTCTCCGTGAAGCTTTTCCCTGCAAAAAAGCATGGGCTTGTGCTCTTCCCATTTCTGTAAAAAAAGTATAGAAAAAAACATTCCCTCTACATGCTTGGTAAAGGTTTTGTGCATATGCGAAAAAAACCTGTAAAAAAATATAGCCTGGGCCTTTTGTGGGTGTTACTTTTTCTTGCCTGTGCCGTGTTGCCGGCGCAGGCGGAGGCTCTGCGTTTTGCCGCTCCGTTAAAGGATGTGGCCCTTTTGCCGTATTTGGAATATTCGTTGCGCAGCCCGGCAAGTGGAGAAGCGCAGTTTTTGCCTTACAGGGATATGCCGTTTGTGGTGCCACCCGGGGCAGTATGGTGCCGTATGGTACTTATACCGGAAAAAAACGGCCAGACGGAAGACCTGGTGCTTGCTCTGGGTGAAGGGGCGCCGGGCACTCCCCTGGTATGGGCAGCACCTTTGGGGCAGGACGGCCAGCCGCTTTCGCTTACCACGCCTTCTGGTATGTTTTTGGAAATACCGCATTCTCCCATAGGTTATGTGTTGCCTTCCTCCCTTTTTCAGGCAGAAGGCGGCGGTACACGGGGGATAGAAGTCCGGATGCGTATAGACGGGGTGCCTTCTTTGTGGTTTTCCCCTGTGCTTGTTTCTGGTCAGAAAACACCCGCGCAGACAGGGCAGAGCGCCCAGCCGTTTTTGCTGGTTGCTTTACTGGTGCTTGGTTTACTGGCGCTTGTGCGTGGGCTTGGCACGCGGGAAGAAGGCCGGCTGTGGGTTACACTTTTTTGCGGCAGCGCGTTTGTGCATGCGTTTTGGGCTATGCCCGCCACACCCCAGGGCAGTGTGATGCTTACGGGCATACCGGCTGTGCTTTCCACTGGTCTTTCGCTTATGTTATTGCCGTATGTGGCGCGTGTGGTGCTTTTTGTGCGGGAAAGATCGGTTTTTTGGGGCTGGGTTTTGCTGTTTTTTGCGCTTCCCGGGGCTTTGCTGGCCTTATGGCCGCTTTTTCCCGGTCAGGCGTGGCTTGTGCGTTTTCTGGATTTGTGGCCTCTTGGGGCAGTGCTTACTTTTGTGCCGGTTTTTGTGCTTTTTCTGCGTGGTGTGTATGGCAGCGGCTTTTTTGTGCTGGCCTGCCTTTCGCTTATGCTGGGCAGTATTCTTGGGGTACTGCCGCCAGTGTTATGGTACAGCCATGCGATTGAAAATATTTCCATCTTTGCTTCCTTCCTGACGGCCTTAAGCCAGCCGCTGTCTTTCCCTTCCTGGGGGCTTGCGCCGCTTTTTGGCCTTGCGTTTGGCGCGCTTTTTCTGGTGGCTGCTCCCTCTGCTGAGCTGTATACAGAACAGGCTGAAGAAAAAGAAACCCCTGCGCCGCCTGCTGCTAAGGCACTCAAAGTAAAAAAAGAGGAACCCCTGCTGCCCCTTTCTGTCCATGCCGGGAATGGGCAGGAAACAGATATAGCCGCTGTTTTGCCGCCTTCGCAGATTACCGCACGGGCAGAGGCGCTTTTCCAGGAGCATATTACCAAGCTGGAACTTGCCATGCGGCGGCCTATGGACGCGCTTTTGCGCGGGGCTGTAGCTCTGGATCAGATTTTGGCAGCCGCGCAGGAGCGCAAGGATATTTCCGCCCTGACGCAGGCGCGGCATCAGGCAGACGCTGTGGTGGCCTCCGGCCGTGACATGATGGATATTGTGGCCCGTATGCCGGACAGTTTACGGCGTCCCCAAAAGAAAAAGCCCCATAAAAAAGAAACAGGGCATGTGGCCTTTGACCTGCCCAAGCTGTTAAACAGTGTGGCTTCGCCTTTCCGTGAGGAGGCAGAGGCCAAAAATGTGGCTTTTTCCTGGTTTGTTTCTCCGCACCTGTCTGTGCGGTATTATGGGGATTTTGAGCAACTCCGCGATCTTTTGCTGCTTTTACTGCGTGATTCTTTGCGTGCCAGTGAAAAAGGCGATGTGGTTTCTGTACGTTTTACCCGTG
>CAZJOG010000070.1:0-11174 GCA_964547565.1 uncultured Desulfovibrionaceae bacterium | reverse complement strand
AGAGAGATGCAAAAAGTAGACCAAAAACAAAAAACATTGTCTTTTCATATAAATAGAAGAGGTATAAAAACGTGGGCATAACGCACCTTTCCCGCGGAATATAAGAGAATGGAAGTAAAACGTTTTTTTTCATCATGCTGAAAACCCTATACCTTGTCAACATCATTTACCCTGCACCAGCAAATATATTCCCGTTACCTGGCTTCACCTTTACCACTCTTTTCTACTGCCCATGTAGCACAAGCTAATCTTTCCGCACACTGCGCGGCTTGGAACTGTCCGCTGCAGAAACCAGACCATCCTTTTCCAGCTGCTCCATAAAGCGCGCCGCCCGGTTAAAACCTATCCTGAACCGGCGCTGAAGCAGCGATATAGACACCCTGCCCTGCTCCCGCACAAATTGCACAGCCTCCGCATAAATGGGGTCATCCGCCACATCACTGCCACGGCCCGGCTCCAGCCCACCCAAAGATTCGCCTTTTTCCTCTTCCCCGTATTCACTAAAATCTACCTCATACACAGGTGCCTGCTGCTTTTTCCAATAGCCCACAACATCCGCCACCTCATCGTCACTCACAAATGCCCCATGTATACGCTGCAACTTGCCGCCACTTGATTTAAAAAGCATATCCCCACGGCCAAGTAAGGTTTCTGCCCCCGTGGAATCTAATATAGTGCGCGAGTCATGGTTACTGCTTACCTGAAACGCTATGCGGCACGGAAAATTTGCCTTAATAAGCCCTGTCACCACATCCACACTGGGCCGCTGGGTCGCTATAATAAGGTGTATGCCAGCCGCACGGGCCAGCTGACCCAAACGCACAATACTGCTTTCTACCTCTTTACCCTTGCTTATCATCAAGTCAGCCAGCTCATCTATCACTATCACCAAAAAGGGTAAAAGCGGCGGTATACTCTGGTTTGCCTCCTGCCCCTGCTCCTCTTTTTCCTTCGCAGCGGCCCGCATTTTTAACACTTTTTCATTATACCCCTGGACATTCCGCACCCCAAGCTCTTCTATACACTTATAGCGCCTGTCCATCTCATCAATAGCCCATAAAAGCGCATTTTTTGCCAAATCCATTTCTGTAACAACAGGGTGCACCAAGTGCGGCAAATCCGCATACACCGCAAGTTCCACCCGCTTGGGGTCTACCAGCAAAAGCCGCAATTCTGAAGGCTTGGCCTTATACAAAAAACTCAGCAATAACGAATTTAAACAAACACTCTTGCCGGAACCTGTTGCCCCTGCCACCAGTAAATGGGGCATTTTGGCCAGATCCGCCGCCACAGGCCGACCACTGATATCCTTGCCCAATGCCATAGTAAGAAGCGAGGAAGACTTCTTAAATGTGTCGTCCTCCAGCAATTCCCTGAAGTTTACCGTGGCACGCTCCCCATTGGGTATCTCAATCCCCACCGTGTCTGTCCCCGGTATGGGCGCCTGTATACGCACCGCAGCCGCAGACTTTAAAGACATGGCAAGCTCATTCGCCAAACCCGCTATCCGGCTGGCTTTTACCCCCGCATCAGGCCGTACCTCAAACATGGTCACCACAGGCCCCGGGCTTATACGCGCAAGTGAGGCCTGTACCCCAAAACTTTGCATACACGCTATAAGCGCCGCACCCTTTTTCTCCAAATCCGCCTTTTTTGCTTCCTGCTTTTCTGCCTGTATTTTGGCGTTTGCCTTTGCATCCCTGCCTTCCATTTTTTCCGGCTCAGGCAGTTTTAATAAATCAACTGGCGGCAAAATACCCGCCTTGCACGGCTCTTCTTCCTTTTTTTTGCCTGCCCCAAAAAATCCTTCTTTCTCCACCTTTTCGGGCTTTTTAGCACGCTCCTCCAAGTCCTTGGCACTTTGCACAGGCACCTTGGGAGTCTCTACCACATGGATATCCAAAACAGGGCCGTCTTTTTCCTTGCCCGCAGGGAGCTTTTTTATTTTGGACGCCGGCAGCTTTGCCTTGGGCATTTTTTTAGCCGCATCCTTTGCCACCTGCTTTGTTTTTGCCGCCGCCCTGCTCCCTACAGCTTTTGCCTTTGTACTGGCCTTCAAAAAACCGCGTACGGATATAGCCAGCCAGGATATCCCAAACGTCAGCTCAAGCCCCGCCAAAACACCAAAACACCAGACAAGACCAGAACCCGTGGGGCTTATTAACCGTGCAGCTTCCGCATACAGCCACGCCCCTAACAAACCACCCCCCTGCAAATCCCCTATCCGCAAACCCCAGGCTTCCACAAACGTCAGCATACACACCCCCAGCAAACCATAGCCAATCCACTTCCACCAGGGAATAACAAACCAGCTTGAAACAAAGCCAGCCCCCAGGCACAAAAAGAAGATGGGCCACACGTATGCCGCAAGGCCAAAAAAATCTGCCAGAATCCCGGATAAATACGCCCCCAGTAAGCCCGCACCATTCCGTACTTCCCCCGCACCACTCACCGAATGGTTTAACGTAGGGTCCGCTATGCTGTGCGTCCATAAACTTAAAAAAAGCAGTAATCCAAGGAATACAAAAAATAAACCCAGCAGCTCCCGTAATAACTTCTGCCCGTTCGTGTTCAGCTCCTTTTTTTGGGGGGGATAATCCCCCCCAACCCCCCTTATTGCCGCAAAGCAACCGCGTTTTTTTGCGGCCCCCTGCTTCGCCCAGAAGGTTTGGGTACCTTAATGCCTTTTCCTTTTTCACCAGACTGCCGCAAAAAAACGCGGTTACCTTGCGGTAATAAAAGGCTTTGAGAAAAATTACTCCACCAAAAACTCTCCTCTCTCCAAAAACTCTACTCTCTCCCCAAATATTCTTTTGTCCGTGTGTCTATTTTAATCCGGTCGCCCTCGTTCACAAAGATAGGCACCTGTACAACCACGCCTGTTTCGAGTTTTGCGGGTTTTGTCACGTTAGAGACTGTATCGCCTTTTGCGCCAGGTTCCGTTTGCACAACTTCCATCACCATGCTGATAGGTATATCAATATCAATAGGTTCGTTATTATACAAAAGCACGCGGCATTCCTGTGCTTCTTTGAGAAACTCGCTTTTCCCGCCTGTAAATTCTTCGGAGAGGTGGAGTTGTTCGTAGGTCACAAGGTCCATAAAGACAAGGTCTTCACCTTCGCGGTAAAGGTATTGCATATCGCGCTGTTCCAGATCTGGGCGGCCCACTTTTTCGCCGGAGCGGAAGGTATTATCCACCGTGCGGCCGTTCAGGATATTGCGCAATTTTGTACGCACCATAGCGCCGCCCTTGCCGGGTTTAAAGTGTTGAAATTCGACAATTTCAAAAGGTGTGCCGTCAATTTCAATTTTCAGGCCTTTACGAAAATCTGTGGTAGAATACATGGGAACTCCTGTTGGGAATTTATGAAGCGGGTGAAAGGTGTTGGGCCAGAGCCAGAGCTGCCAGTGCATAGCTGTGCAACCCAAAGCCGGAAATAAGCCCAAGAGAATAACGGGCAAGAAAGCTTTGGCCGCGTATGGGCTCCGTTTCTGCGCGGGCCATAACATGAGAAATATGCACTTCTACAAAAGGTATTTTTACCCAGCCCAGGCAGTCGGCCAGGGCAAGGGATGTATGGGTAAGGGCGCCTGCGTTGATAATAATACCGTCTGTGTGGGAGGCTGTAGGGGTTTGGTTTTCCTGCCAGGTATGTTCGATATAATCGATAAGAGCCCCTTCGTGGTTAGACTGGAAAAAGGTAAAGCGCGGGGCATTATGTGTAAAGTATGAGTCCATAAGAGCCGGCAAGGCTTCCATGGGTACAGAACCGTAAAGAAGCGGTTCGCGCTTGCCCGTATGGGCAAGGTTAGGGCCATTAATGACAAGAAAATGCACAGGACACCCGGCAGGTTGAGGGGGAAATTTGCTTTTTGGCGCATAAAAAGATAGAAGTATACGCAGAAGGCTATTCTGAAACAAATAACCCCCTTTTGTCAACAAACAAGCTATGCCAAAACAAAACACAATAAAAACGGCTCCTGCCAGAAAAAAACCCGTTAATACGGCTCAACGGGCGCATCAAAAGGCGTTCCATAAAAAAACGGGCAACGCGGATACACCCGGCGCGGGGCTACCCCCGGATGCCCCCACACATATGGTAGAATTGCGGGAAACCCTGTATACCCTTGGGCAGCTTAGAGCCGCCACAAAAGAAGGGGTACACTTTGCGCTTGTGGGCCGCTCCAATGTGGGAAAATCTTCGCTGTTGAACGCGCTGGCAGGCAGGAAAAGTTTAGCGCGGGTAAGCGCAACGCCGGGCAAAACACGCTCGGTGAATCTTTTTTTTATTAAACCGCAGGGCTATTTTCTGACAGACTTGCCCGGGTATGGATACGCAAGGCGCTCCAAAGTGGAAAAAGAGCAATGGGGCCAACTGATTGAGGAATACCTTGCAGGCGGGGATGTATTGGCAGAAGAGCAGGCGGGGATTAACCCCGTGCGTGCGGTTGTGCTTTTACTGGACGCGCGTTTGCCCCCGCAGGAGCTGGATAAAGCCATGGCGGCATTTGCGTTTGCGCACCAGCTTCCTGTTTTGCCCGTGCTGACAAAGGCGGACAAAACCACACAGGCAGAACGGGCAGCCTTACAAAAACAATGGGCAACTTTTTTGAACCTGCCAACGCAGGATGTCTTGCCTGTTTCTTCCAAAACCGGCTTGGGGCTGGAAGCTTTATGGGACAGATTGGATGGGATGGCTGCCGTGGCAGATTAAACACCCGGGTCAGGCGGTAAGTCTTTGCGGCTGGCCTGCGCGCGGGCAAGTTCGTCACAGCGTTCATTTTCCGCATGGCCCGCATGGCCTTTCAGCCATTTAAACTGCACCGTATGTTTTTGGAGCGCCGCGGCAAATTCTTCCCATAAATCACGGTTTTTTACAGGCTGCTTGGCCGCTGTTTTCCAGCCGTTTTTTTGCCACTTGGCAAGCCAGCCGTCCTGTATGGCTTTGGCAACATACTGGGAATCTGTGCATACTGTCACCTGACAGCTTTTGTTAAGAGTGGCCAAAGCAGACACAACAGCCAGAATTTCCATTCTGTTATTGGTGGTGTGCCTGTACCCGCCGGAAATTTCTTTTTCATGCCCCCCACACCGCAAAATAGCGGCCCAGCCACCAGGGCCCGGGTTACCAAGGCATGAACCATCCGTATAGATTTCTACTTCTTGCATTGATGTGGGAGCTGGGGGAAGGGGGCAACCTTTTTTGTGAACAAAAAAGGCTTCCCCCTTCCCCCAGACCCCCATCCCCCTTCAAAAAAAACTTTGTATTGTATAGCATGTATTGGGCAAAGCCATATAATGGCGTATGCCTGTACGTTACACAGTTTTTTCGGTAAATTCTACACCTAATTTTTTCATAAGAAATTTGGAACCTTGGCTTACTTCATGGCGGAGGGAAAGTTCTTTTAATACAAGCTTTGCCTCGGCAAGCCTGTTTTCCTTAAAAAGTTTCCCCGCCCATTTTTCCAGGCTTAAAGGTTCTTCCCAGTTTGCCGCTTCCACCCCAAGGCGCAACATAAGGCGCAGTTCTTCCGGCGTGCGCAGGGCAGTAAGCCCGCAAATTTCCTGCAGAGCCTTTCCCCCTTCCGTATTCACATTTTCCGCATACTCGCCAAAGTATTGCCCCAGTGTGGAAAAATACCATTCTTTTTGCGCAGAGGGTTGGGGAATGTCTTTTTCAAAGCCTTTTTCCCGTTCCACCCGCACTTTTTCCGTATCTCTGTAAAACACAAAAGGTTTATTTTCCAACAGCCAGTAAGGGATAAACGTGCCGGGCTGAAAAATAGCCGCACTGTCCGCCAAAGAAAGTATAGCCTTCAGGCGCGGCAAAAAATTTTCGTCATACATGTGCCCCGCGCAAACAGGCACAAAACCCTGTTCTTCCATCACCCTGGCCCTGCCAAGCAACACATCCTTCCAGTACATAAGCACAAGCACATGCTGGAAGGTTTTTTTATACGGCGCTATGGCGCTTTCCATATACCCTTCTGCCGTCTGGTGCAAAGCATGGTGCGTGGAATGCGGCGGCACCACAAGCAGTGTTTTCCCCAGCATTTCCCGCAAAATTGCCTGTTTTGCTTCTTCTAAATATATTTCACTGTAATATATATAGGGGCCTATAGCAAACGCAGGCTTTGTGGTTTTTGTTCCTAAGTATTTTGTATATTGGGTGTCTATGCCCAGCATGGCGGGCAAGGGAGCTTCCAGCTCCACATCCCATGCGTGGTCAATAAAATGCCCGTGCGTCACTGTTGCCGGGAACAGGCTGTCTTCCCGCAACCCGCAATACCGCTTTAACTGCCGAGTTATGCCATAATACATATTGGATTCATGCCATTCCACTGTTCCCGGTGCGGGCCTGTCCAGGGCTACCTTTCCCACATCAAAAGCATCAAATAAACGCGCCAGCACGGGCATTTTTATGTCCATTATTCCCCCCACACCCGTTTTGCCACCAGCTCCGCCAGCGCAAAATCTTCTTCTGTATCAATATCCACCGCCATATACCGCGGCAAAATAATCCCGCTTACATGCCCTTCCACATCCCGCTGGGCTGTTATATCTTCCCCCCTGAACCAATAGAGCAGCCCGGCGTCGTAATACTTTTCCTCCAAGTCCTGCGTCCGCACAACCGCATACTCCGGCTGGCTCCGTTCCAGATACTCCTGCTCCCCTTCCTGCCTTTTTCTGTACGCCCGCTCCACAGGGTGCGGGTATGCGGCCACACACATCACCCGGCTTGCGCCCCCTTCCTTTATACGCCTGTAGCCTTCCTGCAAAATCTCCGGCGTCACAAAGGCGGATGTGCCATACAGCATACACACATACTCCGGCACTGCCCCCTTCTGTTCTTTCTCCATCAAAAGCGCATGCCGTAAGACCGCCCGAGAAGGCGTATAATCATCCGATAAACTTGCGGGTCGCACAAAAGGCCGCGTTGCCCCCGCCTCTAAAGCAGCGGTCGCTATTGTTTCGTCATCCGTGCTTATCAGCACATCGGAAAAAATTCCACTCGCAAGCGCCGCTTTTACAGGCCAGGCAACCATGGGCAAGCCATGCAAAAGACGTACATTCTTGTGCGGCACACGCTTACTGCCACCACGCGCCAGCACCACCGCCACTGCATCTTTGGACATATTTTTGCGCTCCTTTCCCTGTGTGTATACGGCAATTTGCAAAAACTTGCCAGTGTAGCCTTTCCCGGGCAGCTATCGGCAATGGGTATACTCTGGCGGGAAGGGAATACAGACGCAATTTTTTGCCGGTTAAGGATACTTTATTTTAATAAGGAATTGGTATATCCTTGCGAATGTGCTTTTCCCTTTTCCCCCTTTTGCCACAGGCAGGAATACAATGAAAAAAATTTTTCTTTCCTTGATGGTCGCGTGTATGGCCTTGGGCAGCGCCCTTGCCGCCCAGGCGGAAACCATTAAAATTGGCCTTATGTGCCCCCTTACCGGCGGCTGGGCCAGCGAAGGCCAGGACATGCGCCAGATTATCCAACTGCTGCTGGATAATGTTAACGCAGCCGGCGGCGTCAATGGCAACCAGCTTGAGCTTGTTGTGGAAGACGACGGCGGCGACCCCCGCACAGCCGCGCTTGCCGCCCAAAAGCTCGCCACCTCCGGCGTTGTGGCTGTTATTGGCACCTACGGCTCTGCCGTGACAGAAGCCTCCCAAAATATTCTGGACGAAGCAGAGCTTATCCAGATTGCCACAGGCTCCACCAGTGTGCGCCTTACAGAAAAAGGCCTGGAATACTTCTTCCGCACTTCCCCGCGTGACGACGAACAGGGCCTTGTTGCCGCCAAAGTGATACAAGATCTGGGCTACAAAAATGTTGCCATCCTGCACGATAATTCCTCCTACTCCAAAGGTCTTGCCGACGAAACCAAGGCCCTGCTTGATAAAGAAGGCGTCAATGTTGTTTTCTTTGACGCCCTTACCCCCAAAGAACGCGACTATTCCGCCATACTGACCAAACTGAAGGCCGCTAACCCTGACCTTGTTTTTTACCCGGGCTACTACCCCGAAGCCGGCCTTCTGCTCCGCCAGAAAATGGAAATGGGCTACAATGTTCCCTTTATGGGCGGCGATGCCGTGAATAACCTTGACCTTGTCAAAATCGCCGGGCCTAAAGCAGCAGAAGGCTTTTTCTTCCTTAGCCCCCCTGTTCCCGCTGATATGCTCACCCCGGAAGGTAAGGCTTTTCTGGATTCCTACCAGGCTCAATACGCCGCCATGCCCCAGTCTGTTTGGGCTATCCTTGCGGGAGACGCCTTTAATGTGCTGGTGGAAGCCCTCAAAACCGGCAAAACAGACTCTGCTTCCCTCGCCGCTTTCCTGAAAAATGACCTGAAAGACTTCTCCGGTATTACAGGCACTTTCTCCTTTAACGAAAAAGGCGACCGCGTGGGCGACCTTTATCAACTGTACACCGTAAATAGTGACGGTAACTTTGTGCTGAAAAAGTGAGAATTTGGGGGGGATAATCCCCCCCAAACCCCCTTATTGCCGCGAATATGCGGCTTGGCGTTTGCTTTGCAAACTGCCTGCGCCGCATATTCGCGGAATAAATGGTTTTGAGAAGGTTTTTCATTGAGGAATACGGTCAATTTACCATTTGAGCCTGCTTGACAGTGTAGCTAAAAAATATACATTATTAAAGGGCATCGTATGGCATGGGATATTATTATTCCACCTAAAGTGGAAAAGCAGCTAGTTAAGCTGCCAAAGAGTGTCCGGGATAGTGTATACCTTTTATTGAGAAATATCCAAAACTCTGGTCCTGTGCAAGGCATGTGGCCCAATTACGGAAAACTTTCGGAAGCAAGGCATCATTGCCATGTAAAAAAAGGCCGTCCCTGTTATGTGGTTGTGTGGGAAGTGAGGGATAAAAAGGTTCAACTTGTGGAGGTGGAATATGTGGGAACGCACGAAAAAGCCCCCTACTGATTCAGTAGTGCTTTCTTTTCTTGTTCCGCGCTCACTTTTGCGGGATGTACGGGCATTTATGCGCCAAAAAGGTATTCAAATTTCCCCTTTGCAGCAAGAACCCCATCCAGCCACTGAGCTTGCCCCTCCCATAGAAAAAACCTTTTATACTGTGGATGAAGTGTTCCCGTATACCCAAGCAGCCGCAGCAGCGGCCTGCCTGCGTGGCGCGCGACACAGGGAAAATCTGACACAAGTAGAGCTTGCAGAAAAAACAGGTATCAGTCGCCGTGCTATCAGTGAATATGAAAATGGTAAGCGCCCTATGGGAAAAAACATTGCCAAACGTCTGGGAAGTGCTTTAAACGTGGATTATCGGCTATTTTTGTGATTAAAAAATTTATTGCCCATTTTGTGGTAACAAGGGGGTTTGGGGGAAATTATTTCCCCCAACTTTCTTTCCCACAGTTAAGGAAGCACTATGGACCAATTTTTCCAGCAAATTATCAATGGCCTTGCCATAGGCGGTATATACGCCTTAGTGGCTCTTGGTTACACCATGGTGTACGGGGTTTTAAAGCTTATTAACTTTGCGCATGGTGATTTATTTACTATTGGCGCGTATTTGGGCATGACGTTTTTTTTATCATTTGGTCTTATGGGCAAAATTCCCACATGGCTGGCTATTATATTTGTGGCTATTATGGTTATGGGTATGGTGGCCCTGCTGGGCTACATACTGGAGCGAGCGGCGTACAGACCACTTAGAAAAGCCAGCAGGTTGTCTGCGGTTGTTTCTGCTGTGGGGGCGTCCATTTTTTTTCAAAATGCCATTATGCTTATCTGGGGGGCAAAATATTATGTGTACCCGGAGGCACTCAGGCCTTCCTATGTTGTGCAGTTTGCGGGTATAAGTGTGCCGCTTATACGGCTTATCACTATTGCGGCCTCTGTGGGTTTAATGGTGGCGTTGTATTGGTTTATCCATAAAACGCGCACAGGCACAGCTATACGGGCGGCTGCCATTGACCAGGGAGCGGCCAAGCTGATGGGTATTAATGTTAATAAAATTATCAGCATAGTCTTTTTGATTGGCCCGGGTCTGGGTGGTATAGCGGGCCTGATGGTGGGTATTTCGTATGGGCAGATAGACTTTAACATGGGCCTTTCGTATGGGCTTAAAGCCTTTACAGCCGCCATACTGGGGGGTATAGGGAATATCCCCGGTGCAATGGTAGGGGGGTTGCTTCTTGGGTTAATTGAAACCCTGGGGGCCGCGTACCTGACTATTGCCTGGAAGGACGCGCTTTCGTTTTTGGTGCTGATTTTGATATTAATCATACGCCCCACAGGTATATTGGGTGAAAGAGTGGCGGAGAAGCTGTGATGTTAGAGCAACAGGAAATCATCCAAAAAACTTCAGGCGTTTTCCCGCATTACCCGTATATCTTACGAGCAGAAATATTTGGTTCTGTTGCGCGTGGAGAAGCCACAGAAGACAGTGACATAGATTTTATTGTGCAAATTGATCCTACGCAACGCCCTGAAGGTGTTTTGCGCTACGCTGTGGAATTGGAGCTTGAAAATATTCTTGGCGTACCTGTAGATGTTGTGCATGAAGACCTTTTGCGTGAAAGTGTGCGGCAGGAAATAGAGGACGAACGGGTGGTGGTGTATGAAAAAAGCTGTTAGGCGATTGGAATTAATCACCGAATACGGTCAAACTGTACAAAGCTTTTTGCAAGGTAAAAGCAGGGAAGACTGGCGAACAGATATACAGCTTCGTTATGCTGTTGCACACGCGCTTGCGGGAGTGGTGGAAAATGTCAAGGAATATGTGAGGGATGGCGAAAAATTGACCGAACTTTCCCAGCGATATCCACATGTTGAATGGGCAATGATAATCCGTTTTCGTGATAAGATGACGCATTATTACGAGATTCTTGACCAGGATAGCGTGTATGAAATTGCCACAAAGCAGCTCCCTGTTCTTTTGGAAGTAGCGTCGAAACTATTGACTGCAGATAATACGACAAGTGATAGATAACAAATGGAAAAATTAACGTTTTTTAGGAAAAGGGATGGGGGTGTGGGGGAAGGGAAAAACCCTTTTGTCCACAAAAGGGTTTTTCCCTTCCCCCACAAAGCCCGTCGTTTAACAGCAGTCTGGGTGCTGGCCATGCTGATGTTGCCCCAGGGGTTAATCACCTCCTGGAGAGGTGTGGCGGGTAGCATA
>CAZJOG010000069.1:0-11263 GCA_964547565.1 uncultured Desulfovibrionaceae bacterium | reverse complement strand
CGCAAAGGCCCCGTCGATTTTTTCCGGTAACCAGACAGTGCTATCCATGGCAGACGCGCATAAACTTTCGCTTCTGCGTGTAGAATATTCCGGGGACGATGTGCTGCTTGTTTACCGCAGGCATCAGCAAACAAAGGATACCACATGTTCACAGGAATAGTGGAAGGAACAGGCGAAGTTGTGGCTTTGCAGAAAGGGGCTGCGGAGTGCCGCTTTACCCTGAAGCCAAATTTTAAACTGGAGCCTGTTCTTGGGGAATCTATTGCGGTGAATGGTACCTGTTTGACAGTGGAAGCCTTCCGCGGCAGTGTGTTTGAGGTGTATGCTTCTGGCGAAACTATTTCCAAAACCACACTTGGCCGCCTGGTAACAGGCAGCACGGTGAATCTGGAGAGGGCACTGGCTGTGGGTTCCCGTCTTGGCGGGCATATTGTCAGCGGCCATGTGGATACTCTGGCAGAAGTGCTGGCTGTGCGGGATGTTGCTTCTTCGCGTTTGTTCCGTTTTGGTTTTGAAAAGGAATGGTCGCGTTTTGTGGTGCCCAAGGGTTCTGTCACTTTGGATGGTGTAAGCCTTACGGTGAATGAAACAGGCCCGGGTTTTCTGGAAGTGAATGTTATCCCGGCCACGCAGGGGCATACCACCATCAGCGGCTGGCGTCCCGGGTATACAGTGAATATGGAAACCGATATTATCGGGAAATATGTGGATCATTTGCTTGGGCCATACGCAAGCGCGCAAACGGGCAAAGGCATTGATATGGAATTTCTGGCCGAACACGGCTTTGTATAAAAGGTGGATAGTATGGCTCTGTGTAGCACGGAACAGGCAATTGAGGCGATTAAAAACGGCAAAATGATTATCCTTGTGGACGATGAAGACAGGGAAAATGAAGGGGATTTAACAATAGCGGCGGAATTTGCCACCCCGGAAATTATCAATTTTATGGCAAAATATGGCCGTGGCCTCATTTGCCTTGCCCTTGCCCCCAAACTGGTAGACGCGCTGGATTTACCCATGATGACCCAGCGTAATGGCAGCCGTTTTGGCACAAATTTTACGGTTTCTATTGAGGCGCGGGAAGGTGTAACCACAGGTATTTCCGCGGCAGACCGGGCCCGTACTGTTGCCGCGGCTATTGCCGATAATGCCGTACCGGATGACATTGTGACCCCCGGGCATATTTTCCCTTTAAGGGCGCAGCCCGGTGGTGTGCTGGTGCGTGCCGGCCAGACGGAAGGCAGTGTGGATTTAGCCACTCTTGCCAAACTAAAACCTGCCGCTGTGATATGCGAAATTATGAAAGACGATGGCAGTATGGCCCGTTTGGCAGACCTTGAAATTTTTGCCAAAGAACATGGCCTGCTTATAGCCAGCATCAAAAATCTTATCAAATACCGTATGGAAAAAGGGCAGGTGGCTGTACACCGTGTGGCAGAGGCAGATTTGCCCACAAAGTACGGTAATTTCCGTATGATCGCGTATGAAAGCGAAAACGCCAGCATGCCGCACATTGCGCTTGTTAAAGGGGATGTGGCAAATGGCGAGCCTGTGCTTGTGCGTGTGCATTCTGAATGCCTGACAGGGGATATTTGGTTCTCTGCGGTGCGACTGCGGACAACAGCTTGCCGCTGCCATGAGCCGCGTGGAAAAAGAAGGCCGCGGGGCTATTTTATACATGCGCCAGGAAGGTCGCGGCATAGGGCTTACCAACAAAATAAAAGCCTATGCCCTGCAAGACCAGGGTATGGACACGGTAGAAGCAAACTGCCGTTTGGGTTTCCAGCCGGACTTGCGTGATTATGGTGTAGGCGCGCAAATACTTGTGGATTTGGGTATCCACTCTTTGCGCATACTCACGAATAACCCGCGCAAAATTATTGGTCTGGAAGGGTATGGCCTGCATATTGCGGAGCGTTTACCCATTGAACTTGCCCCCGGCAGTTTTAACGAAGAATATTTGCGTACAAAAAAGGAAAAAATGGGGCATATGCTGGTTTTGGAGTAACAAGGAGTCTCTATGCCAATAATTTGTCAGTTTTATGGAATTATTATCCAAATGTTTTACGCAGAACATGCACCGGCACATTTTCATGCGCAATACGGTGAATATAAAGCGATTATTGGTATTGATGAAGTATGTATACTGGAAGGACTTTTGCCCCCCCCGGGCGAAAAAAATGGTTTTAGAATGGGCAGCTATACATCAAAAAGATTTACAGTATGCCTGGGATCTTGCCAGAAAAAAAGCACCTTTGCAGAAACTGGAACCTTTGGAGTAACTATGTATTATGACATCCAGTCCTTTCAGTTTGTGGATGAGAGAGAAATTTTTATAACATTTGCAGATGGTTTATCCGGTTTGGTAGAATTTAAGCCAAATTTTTTCCAGGGGGTTTTTGAACCATTGGCAGATCCGGATCTTTTGCACGCTGCTACTTTGGAAAACGGCGTGCTTATGTGGCCGGGAGAGCTGGATATTGCGCCGGACGCTTTGCATAAAACCATCACCCAATACCAAAAAGCTGTTTTACAATAAAGGGAGATATATGAAAACAATAGAAGGAAAAATGGAGGCTTCTGGCCTCAGAATTGCACTTGTAGCCACACGTTTTAACGATTTTATGGTGGATAAACTTATTGGTGGCGCGGTGGATTACCTTGTCCGCCATGGCGCAGAGGAAAAAAACCTCACGCTTGTGCGTATACCTGGGGCTTTTGAACTGCCCATAGTTTGCCAAAAACTGGCAAAATCCGGTAAGTACGATGGCATAGTGGCGTTAGGTGCTGTTATACGCGGCGCGACCCCGCACTTTGACTTTGTGGCCACAGAGGCCACTAAGGGCATAGCGCAAATTTCCCTGCAAACAGGTGTACCTGTTGGCTTTGGACTTTTGACAACAGACACCATGGAGCAGGCGATTGAACGCTCCGGCTCCAAAGGCGGCAATAAAGGCGCAGAAGCGGCCAGCGCTCTTTTGGAAACACTGCGTGTGATGGAACAAATCTGATGGTTGCCCCTAAAATACCCAGGCGCGTTTCGCGCACCTTTGCGCTCCAGGTGTTGTATGGTTTGCAGTTTTCCGATATCCATGATGTTGCGGCTTTAAAACGTGCCTATAATGCCACACCCCGGCAGGAAGAAGATTCTTCTATGGAAGATGACGCTTTTGCCTGGGATCTGGTGGAAGGCGTGTTTTTGCATTATGAGGAACTGGACGAGCTTATCGCCCGTTTTGCCCATAATTGGCGGCTGGACAGAGTGGGCCGTGTGGAACTTTGTCTTTTGCGCCTTTCTGTGTACGAAATGGTGTACAGGCCAGATGTTCCGCTTAAAGTGGCTATTAACGAAGCCCTGGAACTGGGCCACCAGTTTGGGGAAGAAAAGGCCCGCATTTTCCTGAATGGTATTCTGGATGCCGTGGCAAAAGCTCTGGAGGCCGGCACCCTGCCGGTGAAAGTGGATAAATCCCTTAGCCAGTAATTTTTTTTGAGGAATATATGGAATCAGTAAAAACCCCCGTGCCTGCGCAGTATAACCCCGAAGCCATTGAAACAAAATGGCAGGCTTTTTGGGACAAAAACCATGTTTTTGATGTGGAAATAGATACCAGCAAGCCCAAATATTACCTGCTGGAAATGTTTCCGTATCCTTCCGGCAATATCCACATGGGGCATGTGCGTAACTACTCCATCGGGGATGTGGTGGGGCGCTGCAAACGTATGCAGGGGTTTAATGTTTTCCACCCCATGGGTTGGGACGCTTTTGGCCTGCCTGCGGAAAACGCCGCTATCAAAAACGGCATACACCCGGGCGCATGGACATACAGCAATATTGATAATATGCGCAGCCAACTGAAAAGGCTGGGCTATTCCTATGACTGGCGGCGGGAAGTGGCCACCTGTCACCCCGGCTATTACCGCTGGGAACAGGAGTTTTTCCTCCACTGGCTGGAAAAAGGGCTGGTATACCGCAAAAAAGCCGCCCAAAACTGGTGCCCTTCCTGCAACACTGTTCTGGCTAATGAACAGGTGGAAGAAGGCAAATGCTGGCGCTGCGATTCTGTTGTGGAACAAAAGGAACTCACCCAGTGGTTTTTACGTATAACCGCCTATGCAGAAGAATTGCTGCAAGACTTGGATAAACTGGAAGGCGGCTGGCCGGATCGTGTTATTTCCATGCAGCGCAACTGGATTGGGAAATCAGAAGGGGCGCGTATCGCGTTTCCTCTGGAAGCGCCTGCTATAAACAGCCAAACAGGGGAACAAGCAAAGGCCATTGCCGTTTTTACCACAAGACCGGACACGGTGTTTGGTGTTACCTTTCTTACCATAGCGCCGGAACATCCGCTGGTAGAAAGCCTTTTAGCGCCCCTGAACAATTCCGAAGAGGGCAAGGCTAAACTTGAACAAATCCGAGCTTTTATAGAACGCACAGCTGCTATTACCCTTGAGGAGCGCCAGTCGGACATGCTCAAAAAAGACGGCGTGTTCACAGGCGCCTATTGCCTGCATCCTTTTACAGGGGAACGTATTCCCATCTGGCTTGGCAACTTTGTTTTGGCAGCGTATGGCACGGGCGCTGTTATGGGTGTACCCGGGCATGACCAGCGCGATTTTGATTTTGCGTTTGTTTTTGGCCTGCCGGTAAAAATTGTCATCAGCGAGGATAAGGCTAACCCGCCAACCCAGCTTAAAGAAGCCTATACTGGCCCGGGCTTTATGGTAAATTCCGGCACATTCAGCTCTTTGCCCAATGAAGAAGGCAAAAAAGCCATTGTGGCGGCCCTTGTGGAAAAAAATCTGGGGGAGGCCACAGTCCAGTGGCGTCTGCGTGACTGGAATATTTCCCGTCAGCGTTACTGGGGCGCGCCTATCCCTGTTGTGTACTGCGAAAAATGCGGCATGGTGCCTGTAAAAAAGCAGGATCTTCCTGTCACCTTGCCTATGGATGTGCAAACTTTTGCGGATGGTCGTTCCCCTCTGCCGGATTTTGTCCCTTTTGTGGAAACAACCTGCCCCTCATGCGGTGGCCCTGCGCGGCGTGAAACAGATACTATGGACACATTTGTGGAATCCTCCTGGTATTTTGCCCGCTACACAGATGCCCGCAATACCCAAAGCGCCTTTAATGCTGAAGCTCTCAAATACTGGTTGCCGGTTGACCAATACATAGGCGGTGTGGAACATGCTATTCTTCACCTTTTGTATTCCCGCTTTTTTACCAAGGTTTTGCGTGACTTGGGCTATTTCCCTCCGGATTTGTCAGAACCCTTTACCCATTTGCTTACCCAGGGCATGGTGCTGAAAGATGGCACCAAGATGTCCAAATCCAAAGGGAATGTGGTAGACCCAGGGGCTATGATAGCCCGTTATGGGGCGGACACCGTGCGTCTTTTCTGCCTTTTTGCCGCCCCGCCTGAACGCGATTTTGACTGGAGCGAAAGTGGCATAGAAGGTTCGTTCCGCTTTTTAAACCGCGTATGGCGGCTTTTTGCGGAAACCCAGGAATACCTTGTGCCCCTTAGCCCCTGTGCCGCAGCAGAATCCACAGCCCGTGCCGTTAAAAGCCCGGCGGATGGGGAAGCGGCTGTTAAATCCGCGCTGGAAGTGCGCTACAAAGAGCATGCCACCATCAAAAAAGTGGGGGAAGACATAAGCAACCGTTACCAGTTTAATACAGCCATTGCCGCCATTATGGAACTGGTAAACACCCTGTATGTGCAAAAGGATATTCTGCTTTTCCCGGGTGCGCCTGTAGAAAACCGTACAGTCTTTTCTTCTGCCATGGCCACAACGCTTGTGCTTCTTGCGCCTATTACCCCGCATGTATGTGAAGAATTGTGGGAACTTGTGCACGGCGAACCCACCCTTTTTGCCCAAACATGGCCCCAGTGGTCGCAGGACGCCCTTAACCGCGAAGAAATAACCGTTGTTGTGCAAATTAACGGCAAACTGCGTGGTAAACTGGAAGTTTCTGCCACTATTTCTCAGGAAGAAGTGGAAGCAAAGGCTTTTGCAGATCCGGCAGTTGCCCTGCATGTGGCTGGCAAAGAAATTGTCAAAAAAATCTATGTGCCCGGCAAACTTCTTAATATTGTGGTGAAAGGATGAAAACCCGCTTTGCCATATTGCCTTGCCTGCTGCTTGCTCTTTTGGTCTCTGCCTGTTCCTACCAGTGGCAGGGTATGGAATCTCCTTCCAGTGTGAGTATTCTGGGCAATGGAGAAAAAACCCTGAAAATAGCCGCTGTGGATCAGGCTACTCTGTATACCTGGCTCCCGTATTTTGTGCGTAATAAAGTACGGGATGAAATACAGCTGCGTAAGCTGGCCCACTTTGTGGAAGGCAGTGCCCCGGCGGATTATACAATGGAAATCCGCGTGCCTTCCTTCCAGGTGCGGGCTTCCAGTCAGGACGCGGAAGGTGTTACCCTGCTGACAGGCGCAACTGTGCAATTGGAAATTCTGATTTTCCAGGGCCAGAGTAATACCCTGTTCTGGTCTTCCGGGCCTGTGGTGTACCAGGAAATTTATGAGGCAACACGGGAACCGGAGGCTCTGCGGGAAGTTTTGACACAGGCTGTTTACAGAGCGGTTGACCGTATGCAATTGGCTTTTTAGAGTTTTTCCATAACAGGCAGGGTTTGGCAGGTTTTATCCTCACATTAATGGGGAAAAACTCTCAAAAAACCCATGCCTCGAATAAACGAGATACGGATATGGCACCAGGCTTTTTCTTTTGTATATCCCCGGATGCAGTTCTGGCCCGAGACAAAGCTATGGAGCTTTTGGAAGAACGCGCCCGCGAAGAAAATGCGCCTTACACGGTGCGTACATTCTGGGCAGAAGAAGGTTTGGAAAATACAGGGGAAGGGCTGCATTTTTGGGAAGCATTGACTTTACGGGGGCTTTTGCCCAGCCGCGAAGCGCTTTTTGTGCGTGGGGCGCAGAGTCTTAACGCGGAAACGTGGAAGCGCCTTTCCAGCACGCTTTCCAGCCCACCTGCCGCGTTTCCTGTTTTTTTTATGGAAGGTGTCTGGGAAAAAGGCCAGCCTAAAATCCCGGCCCACATCACCAAACTGCCTTGTTATACCTTTGCCGAAAAAAAAACCTGGGTCTGGAAAAGCGCCGGCTTAGATGCCCGCAGTTTGCGTACCTATGTTCAAGATCAGGCAAACAGCCTCCAATTACGGTTTGAAGGCAAGGCATTGGAAAGTCTGTGTGCTCTTTTGGCACCCGATGCGCAGTCTGTCAAAAACACGCTGGATCAGTTGTATCTGCTTGCAACTGCAGACAGGCCAGATAGGGCGGACGCTTCTTCCCCTCTTGTAGTTAAAGAAAGCCATGTGGCCCATATGGAAAAATTCCATCCTGAGGCCGCCATTTTTGATATTATCCGCCAGTTACAAACAGGTAAAGCCCTGGATGTATGGGCAAGCCTTTTGCGGGAAGGCGATGGAGGGGAAGAAATGCTTTTTGCGCTTCTTTCTTTGCTTGCGCGTGAGGGCAGGGTACTTTGGCAACTCCAGGCAGGGGAAGAAGTGTTTTTACCTGCTTCTGTTGCTGCCCAAAAACGGCAATTAGCCAAACGCCTTGGTTTTCAGGGAATAGGGGAAATATGGGAAGCCGTGATGGATGCGGAAGTTTCCATTAAAACAGGCAAATACCAGCCGCTCCAGGCTTTGGAATATCTTTTGGCGCGTTTGCAGCGTCTTTTTGCAGGGTAGTGTATGCCTGAAAAAACACCAAAAGGGAATGAAGGCCACCGCAAACGTGTGCGGGAGAGAGTAAGCCGTGACCCTTCCCTTGTCCCCCAGTACGAACTTTTGGAACTTTTGCTTGGCTATGTGCACAGAAGGGGGGATACCAAACCCCTTGCCAAAAATCTGCTGGCACGTTTTTCTTCCATCCGCGGCATTTTAAGCGCGCGCGAGGCAGAATTGCTTGAAATTGAACAAATGGGGCCCTCCACATTGTTTTTTTTCCAACTTTTAAGGGAAATAATTGCGCGTGCTATGGCGGAAGATATACAAGAAACACGTCGACCAGTGACAATGGAAGACATTTGTGATCTTGCCCGCACCAGACTTTCTGGCAACTGTGTGGAAGAAGTTTGGGCTGCCCTTCTGGACAACGGCAACAGACTGATTACTTTTGAGAGAGTATGTGTGGGCACTGTCAATAAGGTACTTGTTACCCCGCGTATGGTAGTAGAATTAGCCCTTAAACGTAATGCTACGGGTATTGTGCTGGTCCATAACCATCCGGGTGGCAATGTAAGCCCTTCTGTGCCTGATCTTGAGCTTACAAAAACATTTGGTAATGTTTTGCATGGCATGAATATTCGTCTGTTGGATCATCTTATATTTGCGGATGGAGCAGAGGCAGGCAGTGCTGTTTATAGTCTGGTAAAAGACAAATTACTGGGCGGTGCATAACGATTGCCAGAGAATGAGGAAATTATGAGCAATACCCTACGGAAGCCCAATAACCCCGAGAATTCCCAGGAAGATATACTGTTTGAGGCTATTTCCGACGCAAAATCGGAAAATAAAGAAAACAACCATAGAGAGATTGTGCCTGAACCTTCCGATACTGAACATGATACGGACCTTCAGCAGGAAGATATTCACCCTGTTTCTGCGGAAATAGAAAATTCTTCCGAAGTTTCTGAAGAGGATGAACCTGATAACCCGGAAGCAGAAGGCAAAATGCCGGCCCGCGTTTTGCGCAGACGCCGCGCAAGCCATAAAGTCTCCCCCACCATCACCATTCCTTCCGGGAATGGGAGTGAAGCGGAGGCGTACATGGAAATACCCACCTTTTTACCCATTTTACCCCTGCGTGATAATGTGGTTTTTAATTCCATGATTGTCCCCATTTTTGAAGGCAGGGAAAAAGGCATACGCGCCATAGAAGCGGCCCTTGCGGGTAACCGTTTTCTGCTTCTTTGCGCCCAAAAATCCGCAGACGTGGAAGACCCTTCCCCAGAAGATTTATACGCCACAGGTTCTGTGGTGATGATTTTGCGTATGCTGAAAATGCCGGATGGCCAGATGAAAGTGCTGGTGCAGGGCATGTCACGCGCGCGTGTGGAATCTTTTGTGCAGTCAGACGCTTTTTTGGCTGCCCGTGTTCGCCTGTTACCAGAAGAAGAAAATATGCTGGCAGATATCCAGCAGGAAGCCCTTATTCGTTCTGCGCGTGAGCAAAGCGAAAAAATTCTGCACCTGCGTAATATCCCCACCAATGATATTCTGGGTCTGCTTATGTCTGTGGATGACCCGGGCCGCCTTGCGGATCTTATAGCCGCCAATATGCGCCTTAAAGTGGAAGATGCCCAGGCTTTGCTTGAAACTCTGGACCCAGTGGAACGCCTGCGTATGGTTAACAGCCATCTTATGCGTGAGGTGGAAGTGGCTACTGTCCAGGCCCGTATACAGGGCATGGCCCGCGAAGGCATGGATAAAGCCCAGAAAGATTATTTCCTGCGGGAGCAGCTTAAAGCTATCCGGAAGGAACTGGGCGATGCCGGCGCTCCAGAGGATGATCTGGACGGCCTTGTGGAAGCCCTGGAAAAAGCAGGTCTTCCCCCTGATGCCAAAAAAGAAGCGGATAAGCAGCTTAAACGCCTGGCCACCATGCACAATGATTCCGCGGAAGCCACTGTTGTGCGCACCTACTTGGAATGGCTGGCGGAATTGCCGTGGAGCAAACTTTCCCGCGACAGACTGGATATTGTAAAAGCAAAAAATATTCTGGATGAAGACCACTTTGGTTTGGATAAAATCAAAGACCGTATTTTGGAATACCTAAGTGTGCGTAAGCTCAACCCGGATTCCAAAGGCCCTATCCTCTGCTTTGTTGGCCCTCCCGGGGTGGGTAAAACCTCCCTTGGGCGCTCCATTGCCCGCGCCATGGGCCGTAAATTCCAGCGTATTTCCCTTGGGGGTATGCGGGATGAAGCGGAAATCCGCGGCCACCGCCGCACCTACATTGGCGCCATGCCCGGCCGTATTATCCAGGCCCTTAAACAGGCCGGTACCCGTAACCCTGTTATCATGCTGGACGAAATAGACAAGCTTGGTGCAGATTTTCGCGGTGACCCAGGCTCTGCCCTTCTGGAAGTTCTGGACCCTGAACAAAATTCCCACTTCAGCGACCATTACCTGAATCTGGAATTTGACCTCTCCAAGGTGGTTTTTGTCTGCACAGCCAACCAGCTGGATACTATTCCCGCTGCCCTGCGTGACAGACTGGAAATTATCTCCCTCGCCGGGTATACAGAACAGGAAAAACTGGCCATTGCCAAAAAATATCTGGTAGAACGTCAGGTTACCGCAAATGGCCTCAAAAAGGACGATGTGCGTATAAAAGACGCCATCCTCGCCCGCCTTATACGCGAATACACACGGGAAGCAGGTTTGCGTAATCTGGAAAGGGAAATAGGCACTGTCTGCCGTAAAGTGGCCCGCCTGAAAGCAGAAGGCAACAAAGGCCCCTTTAATGTTAACCAGACTATGCTCACCACCTTTTTGGGTGCGCCCCGCTTTATAGACGATGAAAAAGAAGACTCCCTTATGCCCGGTGTGGCCCTTGGCCTCGCATGGACACAGGCAGGCGGCGAAGTGCTGCATGTGGAAGCCTCTACCATGAAAGGAAAAGGTACCCTTACCCTCACAGGCCAGCTTGGTGATGTGATGAAGGAAAGCGCCCAGGCCGCCATGAGTTACGCCCGTAACCACGCGGAAGAATGGGGAATTGATCCCACATTCTCAGAAAAACTGGATATCCATATCCACGTGCCCGCAGGCGCAACCCCCAAGGATGGCCCTTCCGCCGGTGTTACCATGGTAAGCGCCCTTATTTCCGCCCTCAGCGGTAAGTCCTTGCGTGCAGATACCTGCATGACAGGAGAAATAACCTTGCGCGGCCGTGTTTTACCCGTGGGTGGCATAAAGGAAAAAATACTGGGCGCTGTGGCCCGTGGCCTTAAACACGCCATTATACCAAGCCAGAATACAAAGGATCTGGAAGATATACCCGCAGACTTGCGTAAAAAAATCCATATCCATACAGTCCGGAATATAGACGAGCTTTTGCCCCTTGCTATGGTGGGCATGGTGGGTGAAAAAGGAGCGTAAAGCCATTGGCTGATTTGATGGAGACTGGGGGCTTCTCGCCCCCACACCCCCCCCGCAAGGGCAAACCCCCCAGCACCAGCAAAATTTAGCCAGGTGTTTTTTAGTTACCACAAAAAA
>CAZJOG010000068.1:8551-11340 GCA_964547565.1 uncultured Desulfovibrionaceae bacterium | reverse complement strand
GTCTTTTATGTGTTGCGTGCAACACATAAAAGACCACTTCAGACAAATAAGGGGGTTTGGGGGGGCTTAGCCCCCCCAAAAAAAATCTTACTCGCCCGGGCCCCAGCCTTCGTCCACTTTGTAGGTCTGGAGTGGTGGTACAGCGGCAATATCCACACCGGCGGCATAGCCAAAGACCTTTTTGATCATACGGCCATACTGTTGTTTGAGGGCAAACACGGGTATACCCACAGGGCAGGCGCGGCTGCATTCTGCGCAGCCTGTGCAGCGGCCTGCGAGGTGGGAGGCGTGGATAAGCTGGAAAAACAGTTTTTGGCGTACATTATCTTCTTGCGAGAGCCAGTGAGGATCGCGCGAGTCTGACACGCAGTAGTCGCGGCACACGCACATGGGGCAAGCACTGCGGCAGGCGTAACAGCGCACACAGCGTTCCATGGCGCCTTTCCAGAAGGCCATACGTTCTGGCAGGGAAAGATTGTCCAGAAAGCGTAAGGCGGCGGAGCGGGAGTCTGACATATCGGGAGCATCAGGGTCGCCGGCCTGGGGAACTTTCACAGGGTTGCCGATAAAGGTGTCGGAAATAAGGGCATTAGGATGCAGGCACTGGCGGCATTTATCCTGCGCTATGTCCGCCATTTTGAAGGTTTGGCTGCCTGTTTGGCCAAGGTTTGTGTATTCCACAGTCAGGGTGGTGGCATGGCCGGAAGCGGAGAGAATTTTGGCGGTCTCTGGCAGTTTATCCAGCACACGGGAAGTTTCCACTGTGCCATTGCAGCCCATGCCGAATATGACCACATCCTCACGGTTGATGAGGTTTTCTGCAAGAAGTTCCACAATACTTTTGGAATCGCAACCCTTTACGACAATGCCTATTTTTTTGCCTTTGTAGAGAGGCAGAAAATTGGCAAGATTTTGGACATTAAACGGCCCCCAGACGGCAGAATCTATTTCTTCCGGGGTTTTCATAAGCACGGCTTCTGTGTGCAGGGGGTCATACCCGGGTTTCCAGGCAAGAATACCGGCAAGGCCTTCTGTGGTGGCAAGGGTTTCCTTCATGGTAGAACGAAGAGATGCAAGATTGGGGTTTTCCCCCAGGCCCAGCTGTCTCCAGGGTTCCAGAAGAGCCGGGGAAAAGTCATAGGTAGCGGGTATTTCGTCCCATTTGGGGGCAGGGCCAAGTTCGTGGATGGTGGCTGTGAAGGTGGTGACAACGTCCTTCCAGCGCTGGCCTTCCGAGGCGGAAACCCAGGTGTACATAAAACGGCGTGGGTCAATGCCAAGGATGGGCAAAAATTCCTTCAGCATTTCCAGGCGGCGGCGGGCGTAGAAATTGCCGCTTGTGTAGTGGCAGTCACGCGGGTGACAGCCGGAAACAAGCACACCGTCCGCGCCGTCTAAAAGGGCTTTGAGGATAAAAAGCGGGTTCACGCGGCCAGAACATGGCACGCGGATAATACGCAAGTCTGTGGGTTGGGTGGCGCGGGCAGTACCTGCTGAATCTGCGCCCCCATAGGAACACCAGTTGCAGAGAAAGCCGACTATGCGCAATTCCTTTTCAGCAGCCGGGGCAGGAGTGCTTGCCGTGGCGGTGTTTACGGCAGGAGTTACGGATGACATAGGGCATTTACCTCCGCAAGAATCTGGTTATCAGTGAAATGGGAAAGCTGGATGGCGCCCTGCGGGCATGTGGAAACACAAAGACCACAACCCTGGCACACAGTTTCTAAAACTTCGGCTTTTTTTTCGCCGCGGATCATTGTGCCTTGCAAAGCCTGGAAGGGGCATACTTTAACGCATTTGCCGCAGCCAACGCATCGTTTAATATCCACAAAGGCGATTTGCGGGTCATTTTGCATTTTTTCTTTGGAGAAAAGGGCCATCACTTTGCCAGCAGCGGCACTGCCCTGCGCAACAGAAGCGGGAATATCCTTGGGGCCCTGGCAGGCGCCGGCAAGATACACACCGGCGGTGTTGGTTTCAATAGGCCGTAGCTTGGGGTGCCCTTCCAGAAAAAAGCCCTGGGCGTCATAGGAAATATGCAGGGTTTCCGCCAGTTCATTCGCGCCCTTGGCGCCGTTAATACCCACAGCAAGCACAACCAGATCCGCTTCCACTTCTACGGGCTGACCAAGCAGGGTATCCACCCCGCGCACTAAAAGGCCTTGCGAGCCGTCTGGGCGCATGGTGGGGCTAAGCACACTCACGCGGCCGCGTATGTATTGGGCGCCGTATTCTTCCATAGCGCGGCGGGTGAACTCGTCGTACATTTTACCCGGGGCGCGGATATCCATATAAAAGACATAGGATTGGGAATCCGGGATATGGTCCTTGGTGAGTATGGCCTGCTTGGCTGTATACATACAGCAGAAACCGGAACAGATGGGATTACCAAAGGAAACATCCCGTGAGCCCACACACTGGATAAAAACCACATTTTTGGGTTCTTTCCCGTCAGAAGGGCGCTCTACATGCCCACCTGTAGGGCCAGAGGCAGAAAGCATTCTTTCGTACTGGAGGGAAGTGACAACATCCGGATAACGGCCTGCGCCGTACTGTTCCAGCTTTTTCCAGTCCACAAGGTCATACCCTGTGGCTGTGATAATAGCGCCCACATTTTCCGTGATAATTTCGTCTTCCATTTTATACTGTATGGCGCCTGTGGGGCATATTTTGGCGCAAATACCGCATGAGCCTTTTTTAAGCTGCCGGCAGGTAAGGGGGTCAATAACCGCTTTTTTGGGTATAGCCTGCGGGAAGGCGATGGAAATAGCCCCTCGCTTGCCTGTTTT
>CAZJOG010000068.1:0-8451 GCA_964547565.1 uncultured Desulfovibrionaceae bacterium | reverse complement strand
CTGTGCAGGCGTACAGGGTAATGCCCGGATTTTGTGCCACATCCACCATTTTGGGTATAGCCTGCGGGAAGGCGATGGAAATAGCCCCTCGCTTGCCTGTTTTTTCGTTAAATGTATCCGGTGTTTTAACCGGGCATTTTTCTGTACATGCCCCACAGCCTGTACAAAGATTCCAATCCACATAGGTGGATTTTTTGCGCAGGGTAACGGTAAAATTGCCCACATAGCCTGTTACTTTTTCCACTTCTGTGCAGGCGTACAGGGTAATGCCCGGATTTTGTGCCACATCCACCATTTTGGGCGAAAGCACACAGCTTGAGCAGTCTATAGTGGGGAAGGTTTTATCCAGTTTGGCCATTTTGCCGCCAATAGTGGCTTCCCGTTCTACCAGCACCACTTCCAGACCACCTTCCGCGCAGTCCAGGGCACTTTGTATACCCGCCACACCACCACCTATTACCATAACGCGTTTGGTGAAATCAAACTTTTTGGCAAAAAGCGGGGTATTACGGGAAAGTTTGGCTACAGCCATAGAAACAAGTTCTGCCGCTTTGTTGGTATTGGCCTCTCTGTTTTTGCCTATCCAGGAAACATGTTCGCGGATATTGGCCATTTCCAGCATATACGGATTCAGGCCCGCCCGCGCTACCGTGCGGCGGAAGGTGTTTTCGTGCATACGCGGGGAGCAGGAGGCCACAACCACACCGTCCAGATGGTATTCCCGTATGGCCTGTTCAATAGATTCCTGCCCGGGTTCGGAACAGGTGTACATGGTATCTGTGGCATAGGTAACATTGGGCAGGGCAAGGGCCGCTTGCGCCACAGCTTTTGTATCCACTGTGGCTTCTATATTACTGCCGCAATGGCAGACAAAAACACCTATATTCATACCACCTCCGCCTGGGCTTTTTCACGCACTTCTGTTTCCCTGTTTTTGCGTTTTTGCGCTATTTGCTGAAGAAATTCCATGGGGTTAACCACCAGTTTTTCCCACAGCATTTTATCCGGCCCAAGCCCAAAAGCAAGGCCCATAAGCTGGGTGAAATAAAAAACCGGCAAACCAAATTTTTCACGGGCATTCGCTTCTGCCTGCCCCTGTCTTAAGTCCAGGTTCATATGGCAAAGCGGGCATGCCACCACAACAGCTTCTGCCCCAAAAGACTTTGCAGAATTTAAAATACGGGCGGAGAGGGTGGCTGTTACTTCTTTTTTGGGTATACCCATGGAAGCGCCGCAACATTCTGTTTTTAAGGGAAAAGGCACTACTTCCGCCCCCAGGGCTTCCATAATGGTATCCATAGCCAGGGGGTTTTCCGGGTTATCAAAAGCCATTACACCTTTTGGGCGGCTCATAAGGCACCCATAATAAGGGGCCACCTTCATACCTTCAAGCGGACGGGTAACACGGCGACTAATAGCGTCTACCCCCACATCTTCCAGCAAAATCTGGAGCACGGAAAAGGTATCCGGCAAATCAGCGGCAGCGGGAATGGGGGAATCTAAAAGATTATCCACTTTCCCTTTAAAATCTTCGCTTTGTTGCACCCTGTGCCGCGCCAGCTTCAGGTTGGATAAACAACTGGGGCAGGGGGTGGTTACTTTTTCTGCGCCTGCGCGCGCGGCCCGCAAAAGATTGCGGCAGGAAAGAGCCGCCGAGAGGGAAAGATCCATAGAGTGCGCGGGTGTGGAACCACAGCAGTTCCAGTCCGGTATTTCCAGGAATTCAAGACCCAGCGCACGGCATACAGCCTGGGTGGAACTTTCATACTCCTTACTTGTTCCAAGGCCGGAGCAGCCCGGGTAATACGCTATCTGCATGATAATCCCCTTCCTGTTATCAGCCCTGTTTTTGCTGGGCATAACGCTTAAAAATGCGGGCCACTTCGTCATGGCCTTCTATCACATGGGGCACAAAGGGCATTTTGCGGCGGGCAAGGGCGGCGGGGGCAATTTCCAAATTCGCCCAGCCACGGCCTGTGCGCAGCATATAGTCTGCCATAACACCCATTTCAAAAGAACGCCCAGTACAACGCACAGTGTCTAAAAACGCTTTCCAGAACATTTCTACAGGCCGCGCTTTGACAATACCTGCTTCCCGCGCAAGTTCCCGCAGGGTTTCCATAACGTGCGCCACGTCTATATTATTGGGGCAGCGGGCGGAACACGTGGTGCAGGAAAGGCATAACCATAACGAGGCATTGGCAAGAGCCTCGTTTTTCAGGCCAAGCTGCACTGCCCGCATAATCTGGCTTACCTGCCTGTCATAAAAGGGCGCGGCAGGGCAACCTGCTGTGCAATTCCCGCACTGGTAACAGGTGCTGATTTTCTGGCCGCTTCTTTCTTCCACCAGCGCCCGGAAGCCCGGGTCTGAGGCAGTATTAAGACGGAAACTTTCCATATGGTATCCTTCGTTATGGAATAAACCGGAGCAGGAACAAACAAGGCGCCTGCCTTGCAGCCAGGTAGCCCCGCTACCCGGCCGGTTTTCAAAAAAATTATACATTTTACCCATCTGTCTCTGGTACTTGCCCTGGAGTTTTTCGCGTTAATAAACGCGAAAGGCTTTGGCGGCAGCGAGGCCGGCGTGCCTTTAGAAAATTATCGCAACTTGTTGCAATAGTTTTCGGATATACTCTAAAGATGAACCAGTAAAAGACGATATAAACATACGTGAAGGTATTAAAACACAGTGAGGGCCATAAGTCCAGCTTTTGCCCAACCTGTAAAACAAGACTCTCATAACCTTTACCTGTCTAGTATATATAAGGAAGTCCAAAATGCCCAGTGTGTAAAAAATCCCTTGCTAATCTAGGCCTCTTTCCATAAAATGGGGCTAATCTGTTCTCACTCCCGCTCTCTTCCCTACCTGGAGTATCTATGAAATTATCTGATCTTTCTATCCGCGCTAAACTGTTCGGCTCTATCACCATTTTGCTGATCACGTTTGTCTGTGCCATGTCCATCACCTTCCGGGAACTTGCCAACCTGCGCTTTACCGCAGAAGAGCTGAGTAAACCCCAGGATTCTGCCATACTCCTTAATGCTGAACTGGCGCATACACGGTGGGTAAATTCTGTTGCCTATTATATGCTCAACCAGGGCGACAAGCCCCTTGACGCCGCCACAGACGGCACAAAATGCGGGTTTGGCTTGTGGTTTTACGGCCCACAGCGGGCAGAGCTTGAAAAAAAACTCCCGGCTATTATCCCTATTTTTGATACCATTGAGCCTATCCACAAACAGCTGCATATATCTGCCCTTGATATACAAAAAGCTGTAGAAAGCGGCGATTTTAAAAAAGCACAGGAAATATACGATTTCACCACAGTCCCCATTCTCCAGAATGTGCAGAACGAACTGCAACGGGCCCGTCAAATTGCAGAAACGCACGTAACAGACATTATTGCGTCCCTGAACAGAGATATTGTTTACACGCAACGGGCCAATTATATATCCCTTGTTATCTTTGTTGTGCTTGGTCTTATTATGGTAGCAGGGCTGAATTTTTATATCACCAAGCCTTTGCATGCACTGGAAGGCTTTGCCGCCCGTGTGGGTTCAGGCGACTTTACCCCCGTTGTTATTAAGCAAAAAGATGAAATAGGCAATCTTGCCGCCTCCATGAATGCCACAGCCACAGAAGTAAAACGCAAAATCGGCTTTAACCAGGGTATTATGGACGCCATTGTTGTACCTATGATAGTGTGTGATGGGGAGGGCCGTATTACCTTTATTAACCATCACCTGCTTGCGTACTGGGGAAAAGACTGCGAAGCGGAAAAATTTTACGGCGAAAAAACCGGCGTCTTTTTTTACAATGACCCGGAACACTCCACGATTCTGGACAGAGTGGTAGAAAGCCAAACCGCCATATACGCGGAAAACCTGGAGGTTAAAAACTCCATGGGTGAAATGCGTTACATGGTAAACACCTGCGCCCCCCTGTGGGATTTGGACCATAACCCCATTGGCGCTGTTATGCTTATTAACGACACCACGGAAATTTCCAACCAGCAGGAACGTATGGCGCAAATTAACAAGCGTATTCTTTCCTCTGCCCAGGAAGCGCAGGACATTTCCCTTGAACAAAGCAGTGCCTTTGCGGCCCTGAATAATCAAATACGCCAAACCGCCCAAAAAGCTATGGAACAGGATGTTGCCTCTACCCAAACAGTAGCCATTGTCCACAGTATGGCCCAAACACTGGAAGACATGGCCCATACAGCCCGGGAAACAACAGCCAACTCCCACAAAACACAGGAAGAAGCCCGTCAGGGTGTGGAAATGGTGCAAAACACCGTGCAGTGTATCCATAATGTGGCAGAACATTCCCAGCTTTTGGAAAAAGAAATGCACGAGCTGGACGAACTGGCCAATGGCATCAACAGTGTTGTGGTTCTTATCAAAGACGTGGCAGACCAGACCAACCTGCTTGCCCTTAACGCCGCCATAGAAGCCGCCCGCGCTGGCGAAGCAGGCAAAGGTTTTGCCGTTGTTGCCAATGAAGTGCGTACCCTTGCGGAAAAAACCATGATGGCCACCAAAGACGTTACAAGCTCCATTCTTAACCTGCGCGCCAGTGTCACCAAAAGCCTTAACGCCACCAGCCAGACGGTTAGCCTTACCCAACAATCCACAGAACTTGCTATTGTTTCCGGACAAAAACTGGAAACTATTCTGGAAATGGCCCGTATAGCCGCCTCGGATGTGGAGCGTATCGCCATTGCAACAGAAGAACAATCGCTCGCCGGGCAGGAAATAAGCATGGCTATGGAAAGTATTAGCCGCACATCGCAGGCAACCGCCACCAGTATGCAAGATTCCACAAATTATGTGGAAAACCTTGTCACCCTTTCAGAGCGTGTACGTTCCCTCATCAAATCTATCCATAAAGATAAACGCGGCAGCAGACGCCTGCCCTTCAAAAATCCTATCCCCGCCACTTTGCTTAGCAAAAAGGGCTCTATCCCTGTGGAGCTTGTGAACCTTAGCCTGGAGGGACTGCGCGTCAGCAGCAAAAACCCAACCCTGATACCCGAAGGCGAACCCCTGCAAGTGGTATGCAAAACCGCCCCCCTCAACAAACTTTTTGACGGTATTACCATGGAAGCAACCTGGGTAGATAAAACAGGCAGTGGTTTCCGCTTCTTTGACGCCTTCAACCTTACCATTGATGAGCTGGAAAAAGAAATCCATCACCTTATGCCAGCCATTCCTGCCTGATAATCCTCCATAATCTTCCATAACCGCCCTTGACCGCCCTTAACCGGCCTTGACCACTGCCCTCGCCCTGCTATACCATGCAGGCGGGGGCAGTTTGAGTATGAAAGAAAAATTCACCTACGCGCAGCAAGTATGTATTAAAGCAACAGGCAAAGCCATGCAGAAAACCGGCATGATCTCCCCGGGTGCCCGCGTGGGTGTGGCTATATCTGGCGGTATGGACAGCTTTGTCCTTCTTAAAGTGCTCACCATACGTCAAAAAATTGTCCCCTTCCCCTTTGAAATTATGGCTATCCACCTTAACCCGGGCTTTGACCCCCAAAGCCACCTGCCCCTCCACAACTGGCTTCAAAAACACGGTATCGCCAGCCATATCGAAGTGACAGACCACGGCCCGCGCGGCCACTCGGAAGAAAATCGCAAAAATTCCCCCTGCTTTTACTGCGCCCGCCTGCGCCGTAAGCGCCTTTTTGAACTCTGCCAGCATTACCACCTTTCCCACCTTGCCTTTGGCCATAATGCTGACGACCTTGTGACCACCTTCCTTATGAACCTTATCCAAAACGGCCGCGTAGACGGCATGAAAATGGCAGACCCCTTTTTTAACGGCAAACTCAAAGTTATACGCCCCCTCCTGCTTGTGGAAAAAAAAGATATAGCCCGCGCCGTCCGCCAATGGCAACTCCCCCTGTGGTCAAACCCATGCCCATCCGCAGGCGCAACAACACGCACCGAAATGATGGACTTTGTGAATTATATAAGCCAAAACACCCCCTTCCGTAAAACCAATATATTCAACGCCCTCACCAAGTGGCAACTGGGACTGGACGAGGTGGAAGAATGATTGGGGGAAGGGAAAAACTTTTTTTGTAAACAAAAAAAATTTCCCCTTCCCCCATCCCTTTTCAAAAAAAAATTTTATTTGGTAACAGCAAAAGCTTTGGCAAACATTTTGCATAATACGCCATGCGTTGTTTTTTTGACGAATACCTGAGTTTTTTCTCTCCCTTTTCCATAACGAACATAAAAAAATTTTTTTTTGGAAGAGGGAGGGGGCTTGGGGGAGGGGGAAACCTTTTTGTTTCAACAAAAAGGTTTCCCCCTCCCCCAAAACAACCTTCCTCACCCTACCCACCCTACCTGCCATGGCAAATTTCCATTTTTCCTTAGAGAGTGTACTGCGTTACCGTGTACAGCTTGAAGACCAGGCCAAGGTTGAGCTTGCGCGTGTTGAGCGTGAGCGTAAGGCGGAGCAGGCACGGGCAGATTCCATCCGTCTTCTTATGGAAGAAAACCAGCAGAAGCTGGACACCTTATCCCCCTCTGATCAGGGAGATCGTTGGCTTTTGGAAAATTTTGCGCGTGGTTTGCGTGTAGACTTGCATGTGACCATGCAGCGTGTCCGCAACTGGAACTTACTGGCGGAGGGTGCGCGCAAGGAGCTGACCAAACGTTCTATTGAGAAAAAAGCCATGGAAAAGCTGAAAGAAACGCAAAAAAAGCGTTTTGATTATGAAGAATCACGCAAAGAGCAAAAAGAGTACGATGAAATATCGGCTTTGCGCTATAAGGGGAATATATGAACAGCATACTGGAGTTGGAAAAACCCGCTGTTTCGGGCAGGCAGAAAAAAAACAGCCGCACGGTTAAGGATACGGCAGGGCCGGTGCAAGGCAGTAAAACAGGCAAGCGGGTGCGTTTGTTTTTCCGCTGTCTTTTTATGGTATGCCTTATTAAAGTGGGGCTGCTTGCTACGCTGGTGTTAACCCCCCAGCCGTTTTTGGCAGCAGAAAAAGGAAGGGAAATTGCCGTGGCAGAAGCCGTGCTGGCGGATGCGCAGGATGGCAGTAAACCTACTTTTTTGCCTGTAGCGCGTGTGGATAAACCCGCTGAAACAACAGCCCTGCCAAAAAATATGCCTGCACAACAGCAGGCAACCCCCAAACAGTATGCAGGGGTGGCGTTTGCGGCAGAGCCCTTGCCCGTGCCCGCCGTGCGTTCCATGCCATCGCCTGTTTCTGCGGACACGCTTTTTAAGCCAGATCAGGCAACACCGGGCGCCCCACCACCGCCTGCGGTTGCGCCCATTCCCAACAAGGACAGCGCCGCCATTAAACAGGAAGAATTAAACCGCAGGGAACAGGAATTGCTGGCTTTGCAACAACAAATGGAAGCCAGAGTGAAAGAATTAAACGAGCTGGAAAGTAAGGTTGGCAATATGCTGCAAAACGCCACCCAGACGCAGGACAATAAAATTGGCCAGCTTGTGGATATGTACGCCGCCATGAAACCCAAGCAGGCCGCCGCCGTACTGGAAACTTTGGACGATAAAATAGCCGTGCAGGTTTTGGCCAACCTGAAACCCCGCCAGGCAGGGGAAATACTTTCGTATATGAACCCCACCCGCACAGCCGTACTTTCCGAACTGCTCACCAAAATGCAATTGCGCTAATGCCTGTTGCTCCTCATATCTTTTGCCTCTTGCTGTATTGACATACCCTATTAAACCATACTAAACAGAAGCTAATTATCAAAATGGAGGCAAACCACTATGCAACCTCACTATCCCCAAAAATATACGCTGTCCTATGTATCAACCCAAGCATTTATAACTATTCTTTTTTCCGTGTTTTTTTTACTGGCAAGTCCCGCCGCTTTTGCTGCGGATATAATAAATACGGGCTATATAGATAACAGCAATGCGATACGTGATTGTGGTGGAAATCCATATTTGCTATGCGGTATGTACACAGAAACCCCAGGGGAAAACTTAATTAACAATGGGGGTATTAACATAAAGAACATTGTTGTAATTCTTTCTAGCTCTGAGACTACTGCTGCTGGGATGTATGCCAAGGTAGGTGCTGGTAGTACAGCCCGTTTAACCAACAATGGGAACATCACTGCTGCTGTTTCTGCTTCCACTTATTTTTCGAATATAGCTTATGCCATGAGCGCTCATGTAGATGCTGATAGCGCAACAGTGCACTTAACCAACAATGGTAGTCTCACTGCTACTGCTTTTTCTTCTTCTACTGCTTATACTTCGGCTAATGGTATATATGCCAGTGTCCTTGCTGCTGGCACAGCGTACTTAACCAACAATGGGAGCATCACTACTTTTGCTTCTTCTTCTTCTGCTGCTGCTTATGGCATATCTGTTTCTCTATATGATGCCAACGCAACAGCGTATTTATCCAATACCGGGTTTATTAACGTATCTGGCGC
>CAZJOG010000067.1:3541-11380 GCA_964547565.1 uncultured Desulfovibrionaceae bacterium | reverse complement strand
ATGGGCCTTATTCTGATAGGTTTTCTTGCTGTAGGGAATGCCACAGTACAAAGGCGCAATATTCAGGTGGATATTGTGTTTAATCTTTTTTCCAGTAAAAACAAGTTGCGTATTGTAATACTTGCGCAGCTTGTTGTGATGTTTTTTGCTTTTACACTTACATGGTACACATACACATCCGGCGTAGATGAAGCCGCATATTTTGCGTCCTACCAGCTTCCTATTAAATACTTTGTGTATATTACGTCATTTGGGTTGCTGACTATGGGCATTGCTGCATTTTTCCAGTTTATCCATAGTGTGCGTGAGCGTTTGCAAAGCAAAGACTTTCTTGGTTTACTTTTTATTTTTGCGCTTTTTGGTATTTTGCTGGTTGCCCCTTTTCTGTATAAGGCAATTGGCGTAAAAATTTCTACACTTATTATTGGTGGTATTGGTTTCCTTTTTGTTTTTGTTCTTCTTATGTTGCGTGTGCCACTTGGTATGGCCATGGGATTTATGGGGCTTATTGGCCTTTTTGCCCTTATGCGCAGTACCAATGCGGTTAATATAACAGTTGGCATGGTGCCATTCAGACAGTGTTCGGAGTTTATTTTTCTCGCACTGCCTATGTTTATGCTTATGGGGGAACTTATTTCACTGGCAGGTTTAAGTGGAGACCTTTTTTCCTGCGCCCAAAAATGGCTTGGCAGATTGCCGGGTGGTCTTGCGGTTGCAGGCATTGGTGGCTGCGCCGGATTTGGGGCTGTGTGCGGTGACTCCATGGCCACTGTGGCGACTATGACATCCGTGGCACTGCCCCCCATGCGTCAAAAAGGCTATAATTTGTCTTTGGCAACAGGTGCGCTTGCAGCTGGTGGCACGCTTGGTATTCTTATCCCGCCAAGTACGGGTTTTATTATTTACTCTATGCTGACAGAAGTTTCCGTTGGGAAGCTTTTTTCTGCCGGTATTTTGCCTGGTATTCTTCTTACCCTGATATTCATGGCAATAGTGATGATACAGGTTAAAAGACACCCGGAATACGCCCCTGCCAGCGAAAAAATTTCCTTTTTGGAAAAGGTTATTTCACTTAAAGGCCTTATCCCCATTGTGCTGCTTTTTGTTGTGGTTGTGGGCGGTATTATGATGGGCACATTTTCCCCGGGTGAAGGTGGCGCCATAGGTGCATTTATTGCGCTTTGTGTTGCCGCTGTACGCAGAAAAATAACCACCAAAAGCCTGCTAACCGCTGTTATACGCGCGGCTAATATGTGCGGGGCTATTTTTGTGCTTTTGGTTGGCGTGTTTATTTTTGGTGTGTTCCTTACCACTTCCCACCTGCCTTCTCTTCTGGCAGAGTTTATTGTGGGCATTGAAGCTAACCGTTATGTGGTACTTTTTGCTATTTTGGGCATTTACATTCTTCTTGGGTTTGTGATGAATGTGCAGCCTATGATGATGCTGACCCTGCCTTCCCTTTTCCCCACCATCCTTGCGCTGGGTTTTGATGGCGTATGGTTTGGTGTGCTGACTGTTATTGTTATGGAAATGGGGCTTATTACGCCGCCCATTGGGCTAAATGTGTTTACACTTTCCGCTGCGGCGCCAGATATACCCGTTTCTTCAATCTTTAAGGGGGTGATGCCGTTTTTTGTCGGCATGTGCCTGTGCGTTATTATTTTGGTGCTTTTCCCGGAAATTGCGCTGTTCCTTGTAAACTAGCGAGTTTGCGTGTGTATGGTTGTATGGTATAATACCATACAACTTGTGCGATTAAATACCAGCGCCACGTTCTGTATCAGAGCGTGGCGCTGGTATTTAATGGTGTATGGTAAAGTTTCCAGAGGCATTCCACAGGCTATTGGTTTATTTACCAATCAATAGGGAAGTGGGTTATTCTACCATTTTTGCGTCTTGTTTAACAGCCTGATCCATCCTGGTAAGGTAATCGGAAAAATTGTTGCACGTTTCCCGTATGGCTGCCGCATTGCGGGTAGCTTCCGGATCAAGGGAAAAAATAAGGCCTTCCAGCAATGTAATAAGTGCCTGTATGTCATGTTCAAGGGCTTTTTGTATTTCTGTTTCTTCTGTTCTGTCAAACAGAATTTCCATAACGCAGCGCATGGTGTTGCCATCGGCGTCTTTAATATCCACAGGCACGGCGATAATGTCCATATACAGGGTTTTATCCCCGCGCTCTTCACTGGTTTTGCCGTATTCTTCTGTACCGGAATGGAAGGCTCGTATTGTGGGGCAGGCCACACAGCCATTTTCCGCCCCCCGGAAGCAGGTCATGTTTTTATTACCAATTTCAAAACACTTTTGTCCCAGCAATTCTTCCCTGCTGCCGCCAAGTGCGTCTACCATAGAATCACTGACAAAAAGCACATCAAAGGCTTCGCTTATCACTGTATAAAATGCTGGTGTGTTTTTAAAAACCATATCCGCAAAGGATTGACTGCCGGAAAGTTCCGCCAGAAGGCTTTTATTTTCCCATGTCAGGGGTTTGTATTCCTTTTCATTTGCTTGATGGATAATACGGGAAACCTGTTTTTCCTGTTTGGACAATAACAGATCCAGCGACTTTTCGCCGTGGGCCAGCATAGTTTCCCTGGAGGTTAAAAACTGTGTCCCCAGTGTATGGAATTTTTCCGCAAGTTCAGGGTCAAACTGGGTGCCCGCGTATTTTGCTATCTCTGCCAGTGCTGTCTCATGGGAAAGACCTTTCCGGTAAGAACGGTCAGACGTCATGGCGTCATAGGTATCCGCAATAGCCACAATACGCGCACCAAAAGGTATTTCTTCTTTTGCCAGGGTGTCGGGGTAGCCTTTACCGTCCCAACGCTCATGGTGGTGCATGCCCATATCTTTGGCAAGGGAAAAACTGCGTAAATCGCCCAGTAGTTTGGCGCCATTAACCGGGTGCGCCTGTATCATGCTGAATTCAGTATCTGTCAGGCGGGCCGGTTTGGTCAAAATATTATCCGGTGTGTAAATCTTCCCTATGTCATGCAAAAGGGCAGAAAGGCCAACAGCCTGTACTTCTTCATCCGAAAGGCCAATATATTTGGCCAGTTTCATGCTGATAGTGCTTACATCTGCAGAGTGGGTGGAGGTATAGGAGTCCTTTTTATCCAGAATAGACGTAAGGGTTTTGACAATATCGTACGTCACTTCCTGGGACTTTTTGCGCAAAAGCATTTCCTGGGTTCTGTTATGCATAATTTCCAGGATATAATCAAAAGATTTTCCATCTTCTTTGTACAAAGGGATGGCGTAATCGTCCATATACCGTTCAGAACCGTCCGGCAGGGTGTCGTGGCGCAACACGCAGGTTTTATTCCCTGTTTGGATGGCGTCTCGTACCGCACACACAGGGCATGGCACACCATTATTGGAAAGATTGTAACAGTGCTGGCCAAGCACTTCTTCTCTTTTAAGCTTTCGCAGCTCTAAAAAAGAATCATTGATAAAATGCACCCGAAACTGCCTGTCTAATACAATGTAGGCAAGTGGCGTGCGTGCCACCATGGTTCGTATCAGTTCCGCAAGGACAGTGGGATTACGAAAATCAATATTGTAGTGCATATAGTTCCTCAAACTCACAAAAGTACGCACCCATTAAGGGGTGCTGTCACTGTGTCTGGATAAAATCAGCTCGATTTCATCCTTAGCAAGCCCTGTACTGGCGGATATTTCCGCAAGTGACTGGCCTTTTTTGTGCCCATTTAAAATGAGTTCCCGCAGGAATTGAGGAGATCGGGAAATGCCTTCGGCTTGTTGTAACAACTTTTGCAGGGTTTGTATACGGTTGTCCATGGTGGAGTTAAGCGTGCGCAGTTGCTCCTGACGTTGGGAAAATGTAGCCACAAGTTCCCGTTCCAGTTCAGCATTTTGATACAGCCGCGCAAGCAGAGCATCCTGATTTTCGTACAATGTATGGATAAGTTGTTCAGATTGTTTAAGGCGCTTGTAAAAAAAGATTGCCACCCCCATAAGGGCAAGCTCTGCCAAAGTTAAAAAAAGAAGGAGGGCCAGATACATGGTTCTGCACTACTTGTCAGTTTGTTTTTTCCACAGTTCTTTCTTTTGAAAAAGGCGTTCTTCCACAAGAAATTTTCCTGTTATGGAGGCAGGGTCTGCCATAATAGCTTCAGGCGTACCATGCGCTATAATATGTCCACCATTTTCTCCTCCTTTTGGGCCTAAGTCAATCACATAATCCGAGGCTAAAATAACACTGGTATTGTGTTCTATCACAACAACAGTTGCCCCCTTTTCCACAAGGTGATGCAGCACGGTGACCAGTTTGCCCACTTCATGCATATGCAGGCCGGTTGTGGGTTCATCCAGAATATAGATTGTGCCGGGCAAAGAGCGTTTGCCCAGTTCACGGGATATTTTAATACGCTGGGCTTCCCCTCCGGAAAGTGTTGTGGCAGGCTGGCCAAGGCGCAAATAATCCAGACCTACGTCTTCCAGCACGGCCAGGCGGCGCTCAAGGGAAGGGTAACTTGCAAAAAACTGGCGAGCCTCTTTGACGGATAAATCCAAAACCTCTGCAATATTTAAGTCTTTGTAGCGCACTTCAAGGGTTTCGCGGTTAAATCTGCGGCCTTTGCAAACATCGCATGTTACAAAAATATCTGGCAAAAAGTGCATTTCAACGCGGATTTGCCCATCGCCGCTGCACGTTTCACATCTGCCGCCCCGCACGTTAAAGCTAAAACGCCCCGGCTTATAGCCGCGTTTTTTTGCATCCGGTGTCATGGCAAATATATTGCGTATTTCATCAAAAATTTTGGTGTATGTGGCGGGGTTGGAGCGTGGGGTTCTGCCAATGGGGCTTTGGTCAATAGCAACAATCCGTTCAATACGTTCCACATTTTCCATAGAATCCAGAATGCCTGGCTGGTCAACCTTTAAGCCAAGGTGCAGGGCTATATGCTTGTAAAGCGTATCAATAACAAGGGAACTTTTGCCAGAACCAGAAACACCTGTTACGCATGTAAGCAGGCCAAGCGGTATAGCGCAATCCACATTTTTTAGATTGTTTGTACGTACACCTTTGAGAGTAAGAAATTCTGTGGCAACTCTCCGTTCATCCGGCAAAGGGATGGAAAGGTCGCCGCGCATATACTGGGCGGTCAGTGAATCCGAGTTTTTGTAGAGTTCTTCCACAGTGCCGGCAAAAACAAGTTCACCACCATTAGAGCCGGAGCCCGGCCCAAGTTCCAGTACAGTATCAGCTTCGCGTATGGTGGCTTCATCATGCTCTACAACCAGCACGGTATTCCCGCGTTCCTGAAGGGAGCGTAATGTGCGGATAAGCCGCTCATTATCCCGCGGGTGCAGGCCAATGGATGGTTCATCCAGCACATAGGTAACGCCCACAAGACCGGAACCAAGCTGGGAGGCAAGGCGGATACGCTGGGCTTCCCCACCGGAAAGGGTAAGCATAGCACGGCTGAGAGAAAGGTAATCCAGCCCCACATTCACCATAAAAGTAAGCCGGTGCACAAGTTCTTTAAGAAGCGGCTCTGCTATCATGGCATGGCGGCCTGTAAAAACACGGGACTCTATCCATTCCAGCGCACGTTCTATAGAAAGGGAGCAAAATTCGTAAATATTAAGTTTATCCACACGGACAGCTAAAGCTTCCGGTCTTAAGCGTGCGCCTTTACAAGACGGGCAGTCAAGGGAGTAACTGTAGCGGGAAAGAATTTCCCCCCAGGCATCGCTGTTTTGCATACGCATTTCCAGCAAGTACATAACCCCGGGCCAGCTGGTTGTGGAAATATTACCTTCATGCCCGTGCACACTTTCCCGCATATTCCGGTTAAGCGATGTGCCACCCATAAAATTGCGGCGCAAGCTGCCTGTATGGGCGCTTGCTTCTCCATGGAAAAGTGCATTAAAGGCAGATTCCGAAAATTCCGCAAGGGGAGTATCCAGTGTAAAACCGTGTCTTTTTCCCAGAGCTTCAAGGGGCTTTGCAAGGCGTGCCATGGTATAGGGCTGGGAAAGAGGGGCAATAACCCCTTCTGCCAAAGAAAGGGAAAAATCAGGCGCAATAAGCTGGGGGTCAAATGTGGCCACCGTCCCTATGCCAGAACACTGCGGGCAGGCCCCTTGTGGGCCGTTAAAGGAAAAAAGCTGAGGCGAAGGCGTAGGCAGGCTTAAGTGGCAGGTGGGGCAAACAGAGTTTGTGGAATACACCAAATCAGCGGCATCCGGCAGTTGGATAAAAATGCGGCCTTCACCGTAACGCAGGGCTAATTCCACAGAGTCTGCCAGCCGTGTGCGCATGTCTTCTTTAATCACAAGGCGGTCAACCACCAGATCAAGGCTGTGCTTGCGGTTTTTATCCAGCGCAGGCACTTCATCTATATTGTAAATTTGCGCGTCTTCTCCCTGAGTTTGGATACGGACACGCACAAATCCTTCAGCTTTGAGTTTTTTCAGACGATCTACATGGGTACCTTTTTGCAATTCCACAAGAGGGGCAAGAAGAAGCGCCCGACTGCCCTCTGGTAAAGCCATAATATCGGCGATAATTTCATCCGAGGCTCTGGCTTCTATGGGTGTGCCGCATTGGGTGCAGTAGGTTTTGCCAAGACGCGCAAAAAAAACCCGTAAAAAGTCATAGACTTCAGTCACAGTGCCCACAGTGGAGCGTGGGTTGCGGCCTGTAGTCTGTTGCTCCAGAGAAATAGCGGGGGATAAGCCTTCAATTTTGTCCACAAGGGGCTTGTCCATTTTGGGCAAAAACTGGCGTGCATACGCGGACAAAGATTCCACATAGCGCCTTTGGCCTTCTGCATACACAATGTCAAAAGCCAGTGTTGATTTACCGGAACCGGATGGCCCGCAAACAACAACCAGTTTGTCTCTGGGTATGGTGACATCAATATTTTTCAGGTTATGCTGGCGCGCACCTTCTATCACTATAGCGTGCTGCGGTGTAAGCCCATCACGGCTACTGCTTTGCCGCCCCGCGGAAGGTTCTTGGGTCTTTTGTTTTTTGGATGTTTTTTTTGCTGCGTCCACAACTTTCTCGTATATCAATAAGGTTAAAATCTGCTCAGCGTGTTTTTAACCCAAAGTAGTTTTTTTGTCGACCGAAAGGTGTAAAAAATTTTATAAAAAAATAAATATGTTATTGAACAACGCAAGGCGCTTCCTGGCTGTACGAAAATATATCCGGCAGGCAGGTTGCAAACATGGATACATTATTTTCCTGCAGGGCAAGCGGGGTTTCTTCCAAAGCCTGCACCTGTTCGGCAATAGCCCTCAGGTTTTCCTCCATACGTTGCAGCCATTGGGTGTATTCTGCCGTAAATGTAATAGGAAGAGAAGGGGCATAAGCTTGCAGGGCAGAGGCGATATTATTTAAATCCGTGCTTAACATAGTGGTCTCCTTGTTCATGTTTTGTTGATCAACTTGTACGGCGATTGATTTATTTTGTCAAGTAAAAATTTATTTTTTTTTAAAAATAAATTTTAGTTGACAACCAATTCTTGTTGTGGCAAAAAAACATACACATACGGTTTATGTTTGAGGAGGGCAGGATGGAAGGACAGGACGTGTTGGACCGTTTGCTCTACGCGGCACAAGTAAGGCGAGATTCGCAACTGGCAGAAATTCTTGGTGTTACACCGCAGGCTGTAAGCCAGGCCAGGAAAAAAAATAAAGTACCCGAAGCGTGGCTGTGGAAAATTGCCGGGCGTTTTGGGGTATCTGTGGAAACACTGGCATGGGGGGATGATTTTACAGGGCAGGAAACAGAAGAAAAAGCCCCGGAACCCAATCCTCATTGCCAGCATGTGACCCAGCGTTTTCCGTATGACGAGGAG
>CAZJOG010000067.1:0-3531 GCA_964547565.1 uncultured Desulfovibrionaceae bacterium | reverse complement strand
TCTGGTGCTTATACCCGTTGTTTCCGCACGTCTTGCAGCAGGCACGGGTAGCCTGGAGACAGAAGGGGATGTAACGGGCCACTTTGCCTTTCGGCAAGACTGGTTGTGCAAAAAGGGCAACCCTGATAAAATGGTTTTTATGGAAGTAACGGGCGACAGTATGGAGCCTGTTATTTGTTCCGGGGATATGGTGCTGGTGGACCAGAGCAGAACCCAGATTCTTGGCCATGCCATTTACGCTGTGGGCGTGAATGAAGAAATTTATATCAAGCAGGTGGAAACCTTGCCTGGTGGTAGGCTTGTGCTGCGCAGTATTAATGAACGTTATGCGCCCATAGAAGTGTTACTCCACGGGGATTTGGCGGATTCTGTCCGCATTATTGGGCGGGTTATCTGGCTTTGTCGCGATTCAATTTAAGCTGTTTTGGGAGTGTATATGTGTGGGATTATTGGCTATACAGGGCACAGACCGGCTGTTCCGCTTGTGGTGGAAGGATTGCGGCGGCTGGAATACAGAGGCTATGATTCTTCCGGTGTTGCGTATATGCAGGCAGGCACACTGCAATGTGTAAAAGCAGCCGGAAAACTGGCTGTGCTGGAAGAACGCCTTATGGCTAACCCCAATGCCATTGCCACAACCGCTCTTGGCCATACACGCTGGGCAACCCATGGGGTGCCAGCAGACAGAAACGCCCACCCCCATTTTGCTTCCGATACTTCCCTTGCGTTAATCCATAATGGCATTATAGAAAACTATTTGGAATTAAAAGAGTTTTTGCTTGATAAAGGCTATACTTTTATTTCTGAAACAGATACGGAAGTGCTTGCCTGCCTGATTGCGTATGAGCGTTTGTTTGCACCCTCCATCCAGCAGGCGTTTATTAACGCGCTGCACAAAGCAAAAGGGGCGTATGCCCTTGTGATGCTTGCGGCGGAAGATCCCCAAACCCTTTACGCCGCCCGTCTTTCCGCCCCTTTGCTTTTGGGTGCGGGCACAGGCGAGTTTTTTGTTGCGTCCGATATCCCTGCGTTTTTGCCCTATACCCGCGACGTGATTTTTTTGGAAGATAATGAAATTGCGGTTGTGCAAAGCCATGGGGCTTCTGTGTATTCTCTGGCAACAGGGAATGCTGTTGAAAAATCTGTGCATACTATACACTGGGATTTACAGTGCGCGCAAAAAGACGGCTATAAGCATTTTATGCTGAAGGAGATTTTTGAGCAGCCCCGTGTTATTGCCGATGGGCTTGCCGGCCGCCTGCAGGAAAAACGTGTATTTTTGCCGGAACTGGATGTATGGGAAAACAGCACTATGCCGGAGCGTTTTACCGTTGTGGCATGCGGCACTTCCTACCATGCAGGTTTATGGGCCAGGCCTTTGATTGAACAGGCTGCCAATGTGCCGTGTGCTGTGGAAATTGCGTCGGAATTTCGGTACAGGGACCCGTTACTGGACAGCAGAGACTTGGTTATTCTTGTCAGCCAGTCCGGGGAAACAGCGGATACCCTGGCGGCTTTGCGCCTTGCCAAATCCCGAGGCGCACGCACGCTTGGCATATGTAATGTTGTGGGGTCATCTCTTGCGCGTGAGGCGGATGTTGTGTTGTACACGCACGCCGGCCCTGAAATAAGTGTTGCTTCCACCAAAGCCCTGACAAGCCAGATGCTGGCTTTTATACTTCTGGCTGTTTTTTACGCAGAAAAAGGGAAGCAGACACTTTTTCCCGATGCCACAAGCCGTGGGGCTTTTTTGGAAGAACTTGCCCGCTTGCCTTTTGTACTGGAAAAAGCCCTGCCGGGTATGCATGCCCAGGCTTTATCCCTTGCGCCTGCGTATGCTGCTGCGAACAGCTTTTTCTTTTTAGGGCGTGGCACGGCGTACCCTTTGGCTCTGGAAGGTGCGCTGAAATTAAAAGAACTTTCCTACATACATGCAGAAGGTTACGCAGCCGGCGAAATGAAGCATGGCCCTATTGCTCTGGTTGACCCCTTGTTCCCCACACTTGCCATTGCGCTTGATAATGCCCTTTTGCCCAAGGTGGTTTCCAATATACAGGAAGTGCAGGCGCGGCGGGGTAAAGTGATAGCCCTGACCAACACGTTGGAAAAAGGTTCTGCCATGGCTTTTGTGCCTTTAACTGCCAGGCATGAAGGGAGTGCGGGAGCGGGTGTTATAGAAGTGGACCATGTTTGGCGTGTGCCCCCTTCCCATCCACTGCTTGCGGCTTTTCTGGTATTGCCTGCCCTTCAGCTTTTTAGTTATGAAATTGCCGATTATCTGGGGAAGGATGTGGACCAGCCCCGTAATCTGGCTAAGAGTGTAACAGTTGAATAATGTTTTTCCCTTTTACAGCATACAGGATTTTTGCCAATTTACAGGGAAATCTTCTCAGAGTATAAAAAAAGCCCGCTGTTCTATTTTCCGCAGCGGGCTTTTTTTTGAACTATGGTTATTGGGGAGCTTTTTCTGCTATTTTTTTGCCTAATTCATAGGCTTTTTGGCAATCTTGGGGGAATATTTCTTCATGGTGTTTTATTTTTTGGGTAACATCCATCATGTCTGCTTCATACTTGCTGTAGTCTTCAAACTGGTAGGCATCCATGCTGCACAGTGTTTCCAGATCAACAAAATGGCGTTTTAAAAACTTTTCTGTCACCTGGTTAAAATTGGGTTTTTCCATACCCATATGTTTAACAACATCTTCGGAAACACCCATGGTATACACAAACGCAAGGGGGATTTGTCTGGGGAAAAGCAGATTGTTTTCCTTATTATACAGCATGTTGGAAAACATAAAGCGTTCCATCAGGCTGTGCATGCCACTGCTGATTTGCATAAAATAAATGGGGGAACCCAAAATAAGGGCATTGGTTTCCCGCATTTTTTCCAAAACAGGGGAAAGGCCATCTTTCATAGCACATGCCCCGTGTTTGCCCCCTTTGCGTTTACAGGCAAAGCAGCTTGTGCAGCCTTTAAATGCGGGCAAATCATACAGGTGAATCAGCTCTGTGGTTGCGCCGGCAGCAGCAGCGCCTTCCAATGCTTTTTCCAATAAGGTGGCGGTGTTCCATTTTTTACGGGGACTGCCATTAATGGCGAGAACGTTCATGGGATCTTCCTTTTTTGTCAGGTTTACGTGGGGGTTTTGGTATGCCGGCTTTTTTTGCATCTGGCGTAATACCGGCTGGAATGCTGTTTTCCGGAAGAATGGCCAGAAAAGCCCCGGATTTTGTGTCATAGCCCGGGATTTTCCGAATCTGGCACAGAGTATAGGCCGAAAGGCGGGCGCTGTCCAGAACCAGCGCCATACCTTGTTTTGTGCAGGCATAGCGGGCGCGCCCATTATACGCGGGCACAGGGAATGCTTCAGAGAGAATACGGGCCGGAAGAAGTGGCTCTTCACCCTGTTGTATGGGTGATGTGTGTTTACGTTCTCCGAGGTTGATGTTGACAAAAGAAATACTCAGGCTGTCTTTATTCAGGCCGTCTCGCTGGGAAAGCTGGAGCAGAAATTCCGGCGTATAGGGTAT
>CAZJOG010000066.1:0-11428 GCA_964547565.1 uncultured Desulfovibrionaceae bacterium | reverse complement strand
GTGCAGGGGCGCTTGCCCCTGCCGGTGGGGGTCTGGGGGGCGAGAAGCCCCCCAGCAGCAGTTATCTTATTTAACCAAAATTTTCTAACACTTGCATGTCTGCGGCAGAGAGAAGTTTATCCAAATCCAGCAGGATCAGAAGTTTATCGGCAAGTTTGCCCACGCCGCTGATGTAGTCGGAATCCAGGCCGGCGACAACGGGTGGTGGTGGTTCCACGGTGCTTGCGGGTATGCGTAAAACTTCGGACACGGAGTCCACAACAAAGCCCACTGTCATCCCATTAATTTCTATTACGATAATGCGCGTTTCCTGATCCATGGGTTTAACGGCCAGGCCAAAGCGACGTCGCAGGTCAATAATGGGTATAACAAGGCCGCGCAGGTTAATCACGCCTTCCACAAAGGCAGGGGCGCGGGGCACCTTGGTGATGTCCATGATGCGGATAATTTCCACAACTTTGAGGATATCCACGCCAAATTCTTCGCTGCCAATACTGAAGGTGACAAGTTGGTAAAGCTCGTCTTCTCTTTTTTCGGATACTGAGGCCATGCCTTGCTCCTTCTTTAGGATACAGCAGCGTTTGCGCTGCTTCTTTTATACTTTATCGGCTGTTGTGTGCACAAGCTTAGAGTGGAAGGGGAATTGTGCCGATTTTTTTACAGGGAAGTGGGATTTGTTCCCCACATTCTTTTATGGAAGAAATATGGGGTTATTATGGGAGCTTGTCAAGCTTTTTGCGCCGTGAGATGTTACCTCGTACGTATTCTCAAGCCCGACCATGGCGTAACCTTCGATGCCGATTTTAGGTTCAAGGGCAAAAACCATACCTTCTTCCACAGGGTTGAGGAAGGGGGAGGCGATAACGGGGCTTTCGTCTATACAAAGGCCGATGCTGTGGCCCAGAAAGGGCACCTGGTTGGCGTTAAGGCCCATAAAGGCATTTTCAAAGCCGCTCCCCGCAACAAGGTTTTGCACTTTTGCCCAAATTTCTGCGGGGATAGCGCCGGGTTTTAGGTTTTTGGCGGCTTCTTCCTGCACGGCCACGCATAAATCGTAGGCAGCGCGGGCTTTAGGGGGCATAGCAGAGTCTGTGCCGGCAAAAAAGCATTGTGTTTTGTCGGTGATATAGGCTTCAAAATTAAAGGCCATATCAACGGTAAGGGGCATATTTTTTTCCCAGACGGTTTTACTGCCAAGGCAGGGAAGCGCCGGGTGGATACCGCGAAAGCCCATAGGGCCGTTGTAGTAGTGGGGGTAATTGCCGGAAGAGCCAGTGGCAACATGCCCAAAAAACACTTCTTCGCCCAGGGCATTCATACGCATAAGGCCGCCGTGGCCAAGGGAAAGATAAATATCAATAACGTGGCGGGCTATGGTGTTTTCGTCCATACCCGGGTGTATACGGGCAGGAAGAAGCTCTTCCATAGCGCGGCGGTGCAGGGTGCCGGCTGTGCGTAATTTTGCAAGTTCCCACGGGGTTTTGACGGAGCGCGCCTGGGTGAGTATGGCGTCACCATTCACAAAGGTCAGGTCTGGGGTGCGGGAAATAAGCATTTGGGAAAACGCCCAGGTAAGGCCGGACATTTCTGCGGCAACCGTAAGTTTACCGGCAGGCAGGTACTGGGGGAGTTCGGAATAGGAACGGAAGGAAAAAATTTGGGTAACCGGGGATTCCATTTGCGCGCGGGCCAGGCCTTTACGCACAAGCAAGACAGGCTGGGCGGTGTTTTGGGCGGGTACCCATAACACACCGGAGGCCAGTGTTCCGGTCAGGTAGTATATGTTAAGGCGGGAAAAAACCAAAAGGCCGTCGGCTTCTGGTGCGACTTTACCAAGCTGAACGCGCACTTTATGCAGGCGCGTTTGGCACTCCGTTTCCGGGAATTGTTCTAAGGCTGTATACGTATCCATGCGGGATGTGATAACGCGGAAGGCCTAGATTGGCAAGCGCCTGGAAAGATGCATCTTGCGCTGGAGAAAGCAAAAAACGTATACGCTATCCGCTTTATTTACCATACATTAAAGCCCACTTTGACAAAAAAAACCGTCTTGTGTAGGCTATAAAAAATACGCCCTTTTTTGCACCTTCTCTACACGGGTTCTCTTTTATGCAGCATCCTGAAGTTCAACATCTCTACGCCAGTTTACGCATGGGTGTTCCCACCTGTAGTATACGTGTTCAACCGCTTGCTACTGTGTTCCCTGTCTAAAATCCGTATGCATACTTCTATCCATCACACAGCCCATGGGGGCAAAAAAAGCACAGGCTTTATGCGGCGTTTGGCGCAGGCCTTGGGTTTGGCCTTAGGGCTTGGCCTTGTTGTGGGGGCTTTGCTTCTTTTTTGGGTTTTCCGGGTGGAGCCGGAATTGTGGGACACACGCACCTATACGCTGGAAGATGCGGATTTGGCAGGCCTGACAGTGGTGTTTCTTTCCGATTTACACCCTGCAAGCCACCAGCGTGAGCGCCTGCAACGTATTGTGCAACATGCCAATGCCCTGCAGCCGGACATTATCCTTTTGGGCGGCGATTATATTAAAGGCCGCAGTGACACCACCAGCCTCCCCATTGAAACAGTGGTGGAAGAGCTGGGCAAACTGCAGGCCCCGCTTGGGGTGTACGCGGTTATGGGCAACCACGACCTTTGGTACAGCAAGCAGCGGGTGCTGGCCGCATTTGAAAAAAACGGTATCCCCGTGCTGGATAACAGCCATATTGTTTTGGATGAGGGAAAAATACCCTTTACACTTGCCGGGGTGGACGATTTGTGGGACGGCAAGCCGGATTTGGAAAAAACGCTGGCAGGCGTCCAAGGCCCTGTAATCTTACTGAGCCACAACCCGGAACTATTCCCCAGTGTGCCGGGTAGTGTTAACCTGACACTTTCCGGCCATACACACGGTGGGCAGGTGCAATTCCCCTACACAGGCGTGGTGCTTACACCTGTGAAACAAAAGTATTCCTTTGGTCTTTTTGAAGAAAACGGCAATACCATAATTGTAAGCACAGGCATTGGCACCAGCGTTTTACCCGTGCGTTTTATGTGTGTGCCGGAAGTTGTGCGTATCCGCTTTGTACCGGAAGCCTGACGTACCAAAAATTAATTTACCAAACGCCTAACTGGCCAGAATACCACAACACCAGTCGAGTAACAGGTTGTATCCATCCTGCGCTGTATGGCTCTCAAGCCATGCGCTGGGGTTAAGGCTTGCGGTAATAATTTCTTTTTCTTTGCACGGACTTTGAGAAACAGCCTCCAGCAAAGCTTTTTTACTGCAATGGTATAGCCCTGTTGTGCAGTAGGTTTGTATTTGCATAACAAAAAATGCGGATTTAAAAGCCCCGCGCAGTATTTCTGTTCTGTCTGCCATACCCGCGTATAAATAACTGTGCCGGAGCATGTGGATAAGGCCGGATGCCTCAATTTTTGCGCCCTGTTTTACATCTTGCGCGCTTATGGGCGGCAAAAAATCTTCCAGCCTGCCAAAGTAATCGGCTGTATCCATTTTAAACGGGAACAGCTCATTTTTGGGCCAAAGGGCAAACTCCTCCAGGCCGCAAATAAAACCGCAGGCTTTGTGACCTTCTGGCATAGCACGCACAAGATTTCTGTAAACATCCAAATCATCCAGATTCACAGTATCAAGCAAGACAACAAGATCAATATCACTTGTTTTTGTTGCTTCCCTGCGGCGGTAGCTACCCTGGAGGCCAAGGTATTGCAGACGCGGGCCAAAACTTTGCTGTAACTGGGGCAAAATGCCTTCCACCCATTTTTGAATATGTACCATTCTATTTCCCTTGTAGATAAAAGAAAAAAGCAGGCACGCCCCTATTATAGGGATGTGCCGTGCATACATGCCAAAGCCCAGAGGGGCAGGCCGATGGCAGAGTAGCCGCCGGATAAAAGTTAGCGCATAATCTTTACATCATCCGCAATGGGGTCTACCTGGCTGGGGTATGCTTCCACATGCACTTTATCTCCCACTTTCAGGTCTGTAAAAAGGGTATCGTAGTCATTGCCTGTGCTGGTGACAACAACTTCAAAGTCACTGCGTTTGTTGACATAAAAAGTCATGGAATTGCCATTTTGAACATCTATGGTAAATGTAGATTTTTCAAGAGAGATACTTGTAACAACACCGCTTACGCGAATTTCCATATCCGCAAAGGCAAGTGCAGGGGCAAGCACAATGGCAACCACAAAGCAAAAAGCAAGAATAACAGAGTGGAATTTTTTCATAATAAAGTCCTTTTTATGGATTTGAGTGGGAATTTTCTATACTTACAGGCACAAACTGGAAAGAACGCACATCAAAAAGCCCCTGATCGGTTATTTTATATGTGGGGATAACAGCCAAAGCCAAAAAGCTGAGTGTCATAAAAGGCTCTGCGTCTTCCATAAAGCCAAATTCCGCATGGGCGGTGGCAAGAAGGCGGCTTATGGCAGTGTGCACTTCTTCCGCGCTTTTGTCTGACATAAGACCCGCAACGGGCAAGGGCAAATGGTCAAGCACGGCGCCATTTTTGACAAGGGTAATCCCCCCGCCCATGGCGATTAAATCTTCAACAGCCAGCAAAATTTCCGCCTCATTATCCCCTGCCACCACAATATTGTGGGAATCGTGGGACACAGTGGTCGCAATAACCCCACCCAACATTTTCCCCGGCGCCGTATACCCTTCTACAAGGCCAAGGCCCACATGGCCCGTGCCTTTATGGCGTTCTATCACAGCCACGCGGGTAATGCCCGGGTTGAGGGATGGGTCAAAAAAGCCGTTGGTGGTGCGTATAGTGCGCTCCAATGGCTCGGAAACCACATTATGCAGCCGCACACCAATAACACGCGCCCTGCCGGTTGGCAAGGCAAGCGCAAGAGCCTGCGGGGTAAGCGGGGCGGGCCGCACAGCGCCTGTTACTTCTTTTGGTGTAGGGGCCTGTATATCAACACATAACCGCCCGTTTTCCGCCACTTTTTGCCCTTTTGCGTATACACTGTGCACACAAAAGGAGCGCAAATCGTCCACCAAAAGGCAATCGGCATCCTGCCCGGGCGCAATGCCGCCTTTTGTCCGCAAACCAAAACACTGGGCTGGGTTCAGGGTAGCCATGCGTACAGCAAGCACGGGATCTGCCCCATTTTCTACAGCAAGACGCAAAAGATACGCAATATGGCCATGCTCCAGAATATCGCCCGGGTGGCGGTCATCTGTACACAAAAGGCAATAATGGGCATTCAGCGGTGTTACCCCCTGCATAAGCGTTGGCAGATTACGGGCAGCCGAACCCTGGCGGATAAGGCAATACATACCACGCTCTATACGTTCCTGCATTTCTTCCACAGTGTCGCATTCATGGTCTGTGAGGATTCCGGCTACTCTGTAAGCATCCAAAGCCTGAAGCCCCATATTGTGGGCAATGCCGGGGGCATGGCCGTCCACAGGTTTATTATGGCAAATAGCAAGCGCTATTTTGGCCAGCACATGGGCATCTGCCTGTATTACACCGGGAAAATTCATCATTTCCCCAAGGCCACCCACATGCGATTCCCCCATAAGTGGGGCAAGGTCTTCTGCTGTCAGCACAGCGCCTGCATGTTCAAATGGGGTGGCAGGCACGCAGGAAGGCAGCATAATGCGGATATCCAGCGGCAAATTACGGCTGTTTTCCAGCATATACTGTAAACCTGTTACACCCAGCACATTGGCTATTTCATGCGGGTCTGCCATAACAGTGGTGGTGCCAAGCGGCAATACCAAACGCGCAAACTGCGCGGGCGTGAGCATGGAAGATTCTATATGCACATGGGAGTCTACAAGCCCGGGCAATAAAAACCGCCCCCCGCCATCCACTGTTTCTTTGGCAGGGCCAGGGCCAAAGCCCACAAAAACCCCATCGCCCATGCGGATAGTCATGTTTTCCCGGATTTGGCCGGAATACACATCCACAAGGTTAACGTGGGTCAGGCATATATCCGCTTCTTCCCTGCCAGCCGCCATGTTTACACGTTTGGCAAGAGTGTTGACAAGTGTTTGGGCAGAAGTTTCAGCCTGCATCACAGAATACCCTTCATACCACGGTTGCGCAGGGCCGCATCAAAACCACCAAGGTGATACATGCTGTGTACAGCCAAAAGTGTCATGGAAGAAAGATGGGTAAAGTCTGCCTCAAACAGTGTGGTGAGTGTGGCGTTTTTTGCCAAAACACTGGTATCGTCCAGAGCGGCTATATACGCATTGGCAATATCCCTGCACTGGGTGGCAAATTCGCGCATCACGTTTTTGGGGCAAAGCGCAGTTGCCTGTTTTTCTAAAAAGCTGATGGCTGCATCCACTCCATATTCAGCGGGTAAGTCCGGTACGGGGGCAGCGGTTTCTGTAAATGCCGGCACAGCGCTCAGCAGGTGATACATTTGCTGCCAAATGGGCCAGCCACCGTTTTTTTCTGCCCATAAATCATCTGGGCAAACATCCATAAACTGGAACAAATAATCAAATGCCTGGTCAACAGGTGCTTGGAGCTGGGTAACAAGAGTTCTGGACATAGTTTCTCCCTGCGTATTGTTTTGGCTTTAGCATACGGAAATAGCCTGTTAAAGGCAAGGTTGGCCGTAAGCAGATTTGCAGCCCCCCTACTTCTTTTTCCTTGGATACTGTGATCCGGAAACATAAAAGGTGTTTTCCACCACAAACAGAGCGTGGGGATCTAAAGAAAAAACAAGTTCTTCCAAATTTTTCAGCACAAAGTTATTGGTGATAGTCACCACAATTTCTTTTGCATCATGGCTGTAGCCGCCATAGGCGGGTATAAGTGTAGCGCGGCCCTGGGCAGCAATAATACCATTGCATACTTCCTGCCCGTTTTTGGTGATAATAAACACCATCTTGCGTTCATTAAAAAGCTGCAGAACATAGTCCACTGTGGAAGAAGAAACAAACACCTGGATAAAGGAAACAATCACCAGATCCAGAGACATAGTAAACGCGCTCAAAGAAAAAAGCACCGCGTTAAACATAAACAAAAAGCGGCCTATGGTGATATTCCATTTTTGGTTTAAATACACACCAATAAGGTCCAGCCCGCCGCCGGAACCCAGTGTGCGCAGCATAATCCCCCCGCCTGCGCCGCCCAGCACACCCGCCAAAATAGCGGCAAAAAGCGTGTTTTCCACAGGCAGGCGCACAAAATCAAGCAGACTGCCCCACACCACAATAGCGATAGTGCCATAGGCGCTATACAGCACAAAACGTTTACTCACATGGAACCAGGAAAAAATAAAAAGCGGGATATTAAAAAGAAGGTTCCAGATGGAAGCGCTTAAAATGCCCGTGCTGTACCAGGCAAGCAAACTAAGGCCCAGTATGCCACCTGTGAGAAATCCATGGTGGGAGGCAATGCCCTGCACAGCCAGAGCAATAAAACCTGCGCCTATGGTCAGCAGAAAAAGATTCCATAACGGGCTTTGATACATGGAAGTTTGGGGGGCATCCTTACTCATAACATCCTACTGTCTAAGTGCAAACGCTACATAAGTTTGAATACAACATCAAGGGCTGTTATATACAGAAAAATGGCAAAACATTTTTTTAACGTGCTGACAGGCAAACGGTGCGCCGCCCTGGCTCCAAGTGGTGCTGTAAGAATACTCATACAGCCAATCCCCAGGGCAGCCCATACGTCCACATAGGTGAGGCCATACCCCAAAGCCCCGGCAAGCGCAATGGGAAAACCAAGAGCCGCAGAAGTGCCCGCTGCCTGACGCATACCAAGACCCTTCATACGAAAAAACGGCACCATCAGGGTTCCGCCCCCTATGCCCACAAAGCTGGAAACCACCCCTATGCCAAGCGCCCAGTTAAAACTGGAAAAAGACGCGGTGAGAGAAGGTTGCGGGGGAGTATCCTCTTCCTTGTTTTTTTCAAGTATCATCTCTGTACCAACAGCAAGAGCAAAAAACAGGAAAAAAATACTGAGAAAATTCCCGGGCAGATACGGGGCAATAAGCGCCCCGCCCATTGTACCCAGCATAAGGCCGGGGATCATGGTTTTCAGTGCGGCCGTATACAGAGAACCCCGTTTATAGTGGGCTTTGGCACTGGAAACAGACGTGAGCATAATACTGGCAAGTGACGTAGCCACCGCACAAAGCATAGCCAAATGGGGGGACATACCCTGCAGGCTGAACATAGCAGAAAGCACGGGCACCACAACAAGGCCCCCGCCAATACCTAAAAGACCCGCAAAAAAACCTGCAAAAACCCCGCAAAGGGGATACACCAAAAACGGAAGAACATCAGGAGGTAGAATCATAAAAAGTGTGTGGTCTGAAATGTGCATAACCAGCAAACAATACCCCAAGCGCGCACAAAGCAAATACGCCGCCAGCGGCAAATGTTGCGGCAGGGCCCAAAAATTCCCACAGGGCACCTGCCAGTACACTGGCTACAAGCATAGCCAGACCTGAGGCCAGATTAAACAACCCAAAGGCCGTGCCTTTCAGGTCTGCCGGGGCAGCGTCTGCTACCATAGCCGCCAGTATACCCTGACTGAAACCAAGGTGCAAGCCCCAAAGCACAAGACCAACAAAAAACAGCCACGGTGATGCCGCCAGTGCCAGACAAATATCCGCCAGAATAAGCAGGCAAAATGCCATACCCAGCACCAGAGCGCGTGGCATTTTATCGGAAAGCCAACCCGCCGGGTATGCGGACAGGCTGAAAAAAAGGCTCATCACCACAAGCACAAGCGGCACAAAAGGCAAAGGTACAGCCATATCTGAAGCACGCAGCACCAAAAAAGCTTCACTAAAACGGGCCAGTGTAAAAAGCACACCCATAGCAATTACCCACCAGTATGACCGGCTAAATTGCCGGACAGCCGTACGGGAAAGGGGAAACACCACCGTTTTTTTGCGTGTGCCAGGTTCTTCTTTTACCGCAAAAAAAAGCACAGCAAGCGCAATAAACGCGGGTAATACAGCGGCCCATAATACCATAGGGATATTAGACTGGAAAAGCAGCATAAGCCCTACAGCCAGCAATGGCCCTATAAAAGCGCCCACAGTGTCCATGGTCTGGCGCAGGCCAAAACTGGCCCCCCGTATTTCCGGTGGGCTTACTTCTGCCACAAGAGCATCACGCGGGGCGCCCCGTATGCCTTTGCCTATTCTGTCCACAAAACGCGCGCCAAACACTGTAGCGGCACTTTCTGCCAGAGGGAACAAGGGCTTGGTTACAGCCGCAAGGCCGTATCCACAAAGCAAAAGGGCTTTGCGCCTGCCCAAAAAATCCGAAAGCGCGCCGGAAAAAACTTTGACAATAAGGGAGGTGGCTTCTGCCACACCTTCAATAATCCCCAGAGCCAAAACACTTATGCCAAGACCACCGACAAGATATACCGGAAGCAGGCTGTGTATCATTTCCGAAGATATATCCATAAACAGGCTGACAAAGCCAAGCGCCCACACAGTAGCCGGTATACGTGAACGTGCCATTACTTTTTCTCCCGCATATGCTGTCTGCCACGCGCAATAGCCAGATTACCCGGCGGAACATCCCGCGTGATAACAGAACCTGCCCCCACAAGACTACTTTCCCCTACTGTTACAGGGGCAACAAGGGCGGTATTACTGCCAATAAACACATTGTCTTCAACAACTGTACGGTGTTTTTGTTTGCCATCGTAATTGCAGGTGATAGTCCCCGCGCCTATGTTTACATGCCGGCCCACATCCGCATCGCCTATGTAACTGAGATGATTTGCCTTACTGCCTTCGCCCAGTGTGGCGTTTTTTATTTCCACAAAATTGCCCACATGGGCGGCTTCTGCCACCACGGCGCCTGTCCGGAGGCGGGCAAAGGGCCCCACAAGAGCGTGGGGGTGGATATGCGCATTTTCTATATGGCAAAATGGGTGGATCACCACATTTTCTTCAATGGTAGACGCATGGATACAACAGGGCCCATGGACAGACGTACCAAAACAAATGCGTGTTGTACCCGTTATTTCCAGAGGGCCAAAAAGCTCCACCCCTGCTTCCACTCTGGCGAATGGGCTTACAATAAGTGTGGCAGGATTATGCAGCACAACACCCTGGCGCAAAAGACGCAGGATTTGCCGCTTCTGGAGAATTTTTTCCGCCTCCAGTAATTCTTCCGGGGTGTTTACCCCCATCAGGCAAGACTTTTCTTCTTCCCCTACCACTTCCGCGTGGACATAATACCCCAGATTACGCGCATGGTGTATGCAGTCTGTCAGGTAGTATTCTTTTTTGGCATTGGCATTCATTAAAAGGGGCAGAACTTTTTCCAGCACAGGCAGAGAAAAAAGATACACCCCGGCGTTTACTTCCACCTGTGTGCCGGGGGGAATGTGCCTGGTGTCATCCTTTGCTTCTGTTATGGCGCTTACATGACCATGCGCATCACGCACAACCCGCCCATACGAGGCAGGGTCATCCAAAAGCAAAGATAAAAAGGCTATGTCTGGCACAACACTTTGGGAAGCGGCGCTCTCCAGCAGGGAGCGGATAGTTTCCTGCGTCAGCAGGGGCGCGTCCCCATTCACCACCAGCACATGGGAAAGCCCGGCTTCCATAAGCGCGGGCAATGCCACCTGTAAACAGTGGCCCGTACCCAGCAGTTCCTTTTGTTCCACAATTTTCGTGCTGTGGCCATAGGGGGCTGTGATACGTTTTAGTGCTTCAGATACACCAAGGCCCTGATGGCCTATCAGGGTAAAAATGCGGGAATCGGCAAAAGGCACTAAAGCATCGTACACATACGCCAGCATACTTTCGCCTAAAAGTGTTTGCAAAACTTTGTGCTTGCGGGAGGGCATGCGCGTACCCTTGCCTGCCGCCAAAATCAACGCGCCGAGAGAAGAAAAATTATCCATATATCCCCTGCTGGTTACTGTCTTCATAAAAAATAACGTGGTATGCTATAAGGCTACCCATACCAGAACCACACCCAAAACCAGTAAAACAACACCGGTGTTACGCAAAAATGTTTCTGGCATCTGGCTTATTTGCCGCATGGTGTCCCGCATTTTACTCGGAAAAAGCATACAGGGCAAGGCTTCAAACACACAGGCAAGACCAAGCGCAGCGAGAAAAAACGAAAATGTGCCCATGCCCCTCTCCGTAGTAAAAAAGTTCCATACCATCCCACAGGAAAAAGCTTTGCAAAAAAATCATACCTGCCTATTGTCTAAGTGCAAAAATTTTGAACATACTGTTTTTCAAAATTTTCGCAGGATCGTTCGCAAAAAAACGTGGTTTTTTGCTCACTTACGCCGCTTATGGCGGCGTAAAACCCTACGGGTTTTATAGTGTTTACTTTTGCAAGTAAACACTCAGACTAATGACAACCCCCTCCGGGGTTTGCGCCGCCCACCATCGCGCTTCGCTTGCTGGGCGGAAAGGC
>CAZJOG010000065.1:0-11451 GCA_964547565.1 uncultured Desulfovibrionaceae bacterium | reverse complement strand
CCCCCCCCCCCCCCCCCCCCCCCCCCCCCCCCCCCCCCCCCCCCCCCCAAATCTTCCTCCCTCCCCGCCTTTTGACAAAAAACGGCAAAGCGGTTAGAGAAAAGGTTTGCGAAATCAAAAGGAAGTGCACCTCGTATGGCCAAAGAAAAAACACAACCAATCCAGTCTATTAAGGGCTTTGCAGATTTATTTGCCAAGGATGCCGCTATTTTCACCTGGTTGGAGAGCACGGCGCGTGTGGTTTTTGGCAAGTACCAGTATGAGGAATTACGCACGCCGATTGTGGAATTTACGGATTTATTTAAGCGCTCCATAGGTTTGGAAACAGACGTGGTACAAAAGGAAATGTACACATTCCCAGATTCCAAAGGCCGGCTGATGAGTCTTCGTCCTGAAGCCACGGCGGGAGTTATGCGGGCGTATATAGAAGCGGGGATACGCGAACCTGTATCCAAATTTTTCACTATTGGGCCCATGTTCCGGCATGAAAGGCCGCAGAAGGGGCGCATGCGCCAGTTCCACCAGATTAACGCGGAGTGTCTGGGCCCCATGGAGCCGGAGGTAGATGCGGAAGCCATATGTATGCTTATGGATTTTTTGGCAGCCGCGGGGTTAAAAAATCTTACCTTGCAGATTAATTCTCTGGGCTGTCAGGAATGCCGGCCGGTGTATAAAAAGCTTTTGCAGGAATGGCTGCTTTCTCTTGCGCCGGAGGCATTGTGTGAAGACTGCCAGAGGCGTATACACACAAACCCGTTACGGGTATTGGACTGTAAGGTGCCCACCTGTAAGGAGCATTTGGCCAAGGCGCCGCTTTTGCTGGAGCATAATTGCCCGGAATGCCGCGCGCATTTTGATGCGGTGGTGTCTTTGCTTAAAAAGCAGGGTGTGCCATTTGAGCTGAACTATTTTCTGGTACGCGGTCTGGATTATTATATGCGCACAACGTTTGAAGTTGTATCGGGTGAAATAGGCGCGCAGGGTTCTGTGGCAGGCGGTGGCCGGTACGATGGGTTAATCGCAAGTCTGGGTGGCCCGGAAATACCGGGCATTGGGTTTGCGTGTGGCATGGAGCGGCTGACGCTTTTGCTGGAAAACTCGCCACAATTTACGCAGGAGCAGCAGGCAGGCCCGGATTTTTATGCTGTTGGGCTGGAGGAAGGGGAAGCCACGCAAAGCGCGGTGTTTAGTCTGTGCCAAAGTTTAAGGGCCAAAGGTTTTGCGGGTTCCATGTCCTTCCAGACAAAAAATGCTAAAAATGCTTTACGCCAGGCAGATAAACTGCGGGCGCGCTTTGTGTTGCTTATAGGCCCGGAAGAACTGGCAAAAAATGCGGTGACAATAAAAAACATGCAAAATGGCAACCAGGTCTTGTGTGAAGTGGACAGCCAGGCACTCCAGGATTTTTTACAGCAGTAATGCTGGTCACATACAGTAATTTTGTTATCCATAAGGATGAATTATGTCACAGTTGAGCGAAAGTGCGGAACGCGATCTGCAGAAAGAACACGCCCAGTATATAGAAGCCCTGGAAGGCTGGAAACGCAGCCACCATTGCGGCGCGCTTTCGCTGGCGGATGATGGGGCGGCGGTGTGCCTGATGGGCTGGGTGCAGTACAGGCGTGACCATGGCGGTCTTATTTTTCTGGATATGCGGGACAGAAACGGCCTTACCCAGGTGGTGTTCAGTCCGGAACATGCGCCAGAGGCGCACGAACGGGCGCGTATTGTCCGCAGTGAGTATGTGCTGGCTATTAAAGGGCATGTACGGCCGCGACCGGAAGGCATGCGGAATCCCAATATGGCCACAGGGGAAATTGAGGTGCTGGTGAGTGAATGGAAGCTGTTAAACACTTCCAAAACCCCGCCTTTCCCTATTGAAGACCGTTCAGATGTGGCAGAAAACCTGCGTCTGGAAAAACGGTATCTGGATTTGCGCCGCCCGCGTATGAACGCGACGCTGCGTACGCGCCACACGGTAAAGCAGGCCACGCACAGGTATTTGGACAATTTGGGTTTTGTGGAAATAGAAACCCCTATTCTTTCCAATTCCACACCGGAAGGCGCGCGGGATTTTCTTGTGCCCAGCCGTTTAAACCACGGGCAGTTTTACGCTTTGCCGCAGTCTCCCCAGCTTTACAAGCAAATGCTTATGGTGGCGGGTTTGGACAAATATTACCAGATTGTCCGCTGTTTCCGGGATGAAGATTTACGGGCAGACCGCCAGCCGGAATTTTCGCAAATAGACATAGAAATGTCGTTTGCGGATGAAGAAGATGTTATGGCTATGGCAGAAGGGCTCATAAAAAACATTTTTTCCGAAGCCATAGGGTTAACCCTGGCCACCCCCTTCCCGCGCTTGCCGTATGAGGAAGCCATGGCCCGTTATGGGGTAGACAAACCCGATACCCGTTTTGGTCTGGAGCTTGTAGATGTAACGGCCTGTGTGGCAAACTCCGCCTTTAAGCTTTTTGCGGCTGCGCCACTTGTAAAAGCGCTCAAAGTGCCGGGTGGGGAAACCATGAGCCGTAAGGATATTGATGATCTTACGGAATTTGTGAAAATTTATGGGGCAACCGGCCTTGCGTGGATAAAAATCCGGGCGCAGGAAGATGGCTCGCTTGATAAGGCGGAGTGGCAGTCTCCCATAGCCAAATTCCTTTCTGCAGAAGAAAGGGCCAAGCTTGTGGCTGCTCTGGATTTAAATGTGGGGGATATTGTGTTTTTCCAGGCGGGGGAACCCACCATGGTCAACGCGGCTCTGGGGAACTTACGGGTAAAACTGGGGCATGATTTAAATCTTATCGCGGAAAACACCTATAATTTCCTGTGGGTCACCCGTTTCCCGCTGTTTGAATACGATGAGGAAGAAAAACGGTATGTGGCCTGCCACCACCCCTTTACATCTGTGGCAAACGGGGAAGAAGAGCTTATGCTCACAGCGCCGGATAAAGCCACAGCCCGCGCGTATGATATTGTGCTGAACGGGTATGAAATTGGCGGTGGTTCTGTGCGTAACCACACGGCAGAGGCGCAGGAAAAAATGTTCCACGCTATTGGTTTTACGCCGGAAGAGGCGGCCAGTCAGTTTGGGTATTTTATGGAAGCGCTGGAATACGGCGCGCCGCCCCACGCGGGCATTGCCTTTGGCCTTGACCGCATTGTTATGCTTATGACAGGCGCAACGTCTATACGCGATGTTATTGCTTTCCCCAAAACCCAAAAAGCCACCTGCCTGCTCACCAATGCCCCCACTGTAGTTTCCGCTAAACAGTTGCGGGAACTAGGTTTAAAAGTAAAGGAAAAGGAATAACCATGCTACGCCCTGTAGTTTCTTACCCAGATCCGCGTCTTGCCAGAGTCTCGGAACCAGTAACGGATATTACCCAGGAAGTGCGGGATCTTGCGCGTGATGTGCAGGATACCCTTACCTATATCGGCGGGGTGGGCATGGCCGCTCCGCAGATAGGGATAAATACGCGCCTTGTGGTGATAGATATTTCCCAGGCGCTTAATAACCCCGACGCCCCGCAGGAATTCCACGCGGTTATTAACCCTGAAATAGAGGTGCTGGACCCCACACTGAATGAGGAAAACGAAGGTTGCCTTTCTGTGCCGGATTACAGGGCCGTGGTTTCGCGCCCGCGCCATGTGCGTATGCGGGGGCTGGATCTGGATGGTAAACCTGTGCAGTACGAAGGTATGGGCTATTTTGGCGCCTGCCTGCAGCACGAAACAGACCATTTGGACGGCAAACTCTTTATTGACCGCATAAGTTACCTCAAACGTTCCATGTTTGAGAAAAAAATGAAAAAAAAGAAATAGGAACACACCACGCCCCAGTTCTATTCGGGATACGCCTCAGCCAATGGAGCAGATATGCAGCGTCAAACCTGCATTCTCCATGCCAATTGTCAAGGCACCCCTCTGGCACGCCTGCTTATGGCCTCTCCCCATTTCCGGGAGCGCTATAATCTTATCCATTTTCTCAATTATACCAGGGAAGATGTGCCACCTGTGGCGCTTAGCTCTGCCTCCCTTCTTTTATTCCAGGAATTGGGTGAAAAATGGGGGGCTTTATGTTCCCGCGAGCTTATGGCCGGCTTGCCCAAAAACGCCACAGCCATACGCCTGCCTAATATGATGTGCCACGCCTACTGGCCCTTTTGGACAAGCAAAAGCACCATGAACTTTGGGGATGACCTTCTGGACGATTGGGTCGATCAGGGGCTTTCTCCGGCGGAAATAGCCCATTTGTATGCCCAGCCCAAAATATTGCTGGCTTCTGGTTTGGAAGAGCGTGTGGCAAAATCCTTTGCCACAGAACGGGCCAAGGAACAGCCCCACCCCACAGGGTCTGCCCTGCCGCAAGTGCTGGAAACCGTGGACTTTGTGGAGGCCGCCTATAAAGACCGCCCCCTGTTTACCACCATTAACCACCCGGGGCCGGAACTGGCTATACAAACAGCCAATGCGGTGCTGCAAGCGCTGGATATGCCGGCCCTGCCAGAGACATTCCCCTTTGCGAGTCTGGACCTTTCCTGCGACCCGCACTTTTACCAGCCCATTGCGCCTGCTGTTGCCAAAATTTTGGGTATCCGGTTTGTGGAGGAACACACCACCTACCCCGTGTATGGCAAACACCTGACATTTTTGCAGTATCTAGCCTGTTATGTAGATTGCCGCCAGCAAAACCTGCCGTTTCTGGCATATTTACAGCAAATACGCATGTAACGCTTATTCCTTTATGCTCTCCGGCTTCACGGCATCGTAACTCCACCATTTTTCCGGGATGTCGGACTGCTGTATCATCGCAAATGTATCGTCCTTGGCATCATACACCCACCACTGGGCGCCATCTCGGCTAACAGCAAATGTGCCCAGAGTTTCGGCCTGATCACCCACATTGCGGAAGAGAGTAAGAACATGCACTTCCGGTGCGCCATCAAGCAGCTGTCCGCTTGCCTGCCACAGACAGCTTATGGTTTTATCGGGTAAATCTGTCAGGGCTATTAAAATTTGCGCGGCTTGGCCGCAAAAATTTTCCCCTTCCGTTCTGTCGCCCGTTCTTTCGTCTGCAGCAAAAACAGCAGAAGCAGGCAAAATTAAAACAACACTTGCCAGCAGGGCAAAAAACACGCGGCGTGTGAAAGAAAAACAGGGTATTTGTTCCATGGTCTATTCCTTTTATCATGTTGCCGCGGCAAAATCCGTGGCATTTTTCAGGGTGGGGCCACCGCCGAAGGCGCAGAAGAACCGGAAGGTTCGGCAGGCTCACGCGGTTCAAGCGTTTCTGGCACCACAAGCATGGCTATTCCATAAACCTGCACCCCGGGTATGTCAAAATATTTCCTGTACACTGGCCTTGGGCTTTTTTTTCTTGACTGAATATTCAAAAATGCAGGCAGCAGGCTGTTTTTCTCGTTTTTCCTCCTGTAAATACAAACGGAAACCGACAAGTGAAAAAAAGTTTTTGTTTTACTTTTTTTTGTGTTTTATGCGAAAAGGACGTATGAGTTGGAGAGAAAACTACCCCCATGGTTAACATGCAGGGCAGTCCAGGAAGTGTTTTGCGATACATTCTTTTGCCGCCCGGCTTTGGCAAACCTCTTTTTCCCCCGCGTGCATACCCCAGTATGTCACAACCTGCAGAAAAAGCCGTTTACCTTACCGGACAAAAAGACCCCAAAAAACACTCCCTTGCTGCTTTGCTCTTTTTTTTGTTGCTTCAGTTGATAACGAGTGTCTACGTGCAAAAATTTTGAACACACTGTTGTTCAAAATTTCCGCAGGATCGTGAGCAAAAAAACCCGTTTTATGCATTTTATCTGCAAATGCAAGCTTGAAAGAAAAAGGGGGCTATGGTAGACTCTTCGCACGAAGATACAGAAACGCAAATGGATCAAGTGGCTCTGGCCATTTTGGCTCAAGCCTTTTTTGGCAACGCAAATCAGGAGGATACACCCATGGCATGTGGCTGTAAGGGCGCTGGCGAGTTTGATCTTGCTCCGCTCAAAGAAATTCTTGCCGGCTATGCAGGCGCAAAGGGATCACTCATCCCCGTGCTGCAAAAGGCCCAAAACATTTACGGGTATTTACCCAAACCTGTTTTGGAAACCATTGCACAAGAACTGAAAATACCTATGGCAGAAGTTTTTGGTGTGGTAACATTTTACGCGCAATTCCATTTAAACCCGCGCGGGAAGAATATTATCCGTTGCTGTCAGGGTACTGCCTGTCACGTGCGTGGCGCAACTGCCGTGCTGGAAGCCATAAGCAAACACCTTGGTGTTAAGGCTGGCGAAACCACCCGCGATCTGGAGTTCACCCTGGAAACTGTGGCCTGCATTGGCGCCTGTGGCCTGGCCCCTGTTATGATGGTGAATGATGACACCCACGGCAGATTAACCCCGGCCGCTATTCCGGCCATTCTTGACAGCTACCAGTCATAGGGAAAGTGAGGACATTATGACCAAGTATGCCCATCTTGCTTCCATAGCTGACCTGCGCAAAGTCAGGGAAGCCGCAAAAAATAAACTGGCTCTGCGTCATTACGACCGCAAGCCCTCCGACAACAAATTCCAGATTCTTGTCTGCGGGGGCACAGGTTGTACCTCTTCCCGCTCCAAGTTTGTGGTGGAAGCGTTTAAAGAATCCCTTGCCGCCCACGGCCTTGCCGACCGCGTGCAAGTTGTGGTGACAGGTTGCCATGGTTTTTGCGAACTTGGCCCCCTGGTTATCATATACCCGGGCGGCACATTTTATGTGCGTGTTACCCCGGAAGACTGCGAAGAAATTATCACCACTTCCGTTCTTGGCAATGCCGTTGTAGAACGCCTGCTCTTCCAGGGCCGCACGGGCAAAACCCCCCGTAAAACCTACAATGAAATGGCTTTTTATAACCTGCAAAAACGCCTTGTGCTGCGTAACTGCGGCCGTATAGACCCGGAAGATATTGAAGAATATATCGCCAACAGCGGGTATGAAGGTTTGGCTAAAGCCCTGGAAATGGGCCCTGAAGCCGCCCTGGAAGAAGTAAAAACTTCCGGCCTGCGTGGCCGCGGCGGTGCGGGTTTCCCCACAGGCCGCAAGTGGGAACTGACCCGCCCGGAAAAAGCCACCCCCAAGTATGTTGTCTGTAATGCGGACGAAGGTGACCCAGGCGCGTTTATGGACCGCTCCGTGCTGGAAGGCGACCCCCACGCCGTGCTGGAAGGTATGCTGATCTGCGCATGGGTTATTGGCGCATCAGAAGGGTATATTTATGTACGCGCAGAATACCCCCTTGCTATCAAACGCCTTAAAGTGGCTATTGCCCAGGCGGAAGAAATGGGCCTTCTGGGCGACAATATTTTGGGCACAGACTTCAGCTTCCATCTGAAAATCAAAGAAGGCGCCGGCGCTTTTGTGTGCGGCGAAGAAACCGCCCTCTTAAACTCTATAGAAGGCAAACGCGGCATGCCCCGTGTGCGTCCGCCCTTCCCCGCCCAGTCTGGCGTTTGGGGCAAACCCACCGTGCTTAACAACGTGGAAACCTTTGCCAACGTGGGCCGTATTCTTACAGAAGGCGGCAAAGCCTTTACCCAGCTTGGCACAGAAAAATCCCCCGGCACCAAGGTTTTTGCTCTTACAGGCAAAGTCAACAACACCGGCCTTGTGGAAGTGCCCATGGGTATTTCCATGCGCGAAATTATTTTTGATATTGGCGCAGGCATTAAAGACGGCAAACAGTTTAAAGCCGTGCAAATTGGTGGCCCCTCCGGCGCCTGTTTGCCCGCCAGCCTTCTGGATAACCCCGTGGATTACGACAGCCTCTCCGCTGCCGGCGCTATGATGGGTTCCGGCGGCCTTGTGGTGGTGGACGAAGACACCTGCATGGTAGACCTTGCCCGCTTCTTCCTTTCCTTCACCCAGGCAGAAAGCTGCGGGAAATGCACCCCCTGCCGTGAAGGCACCAAACGTATGCTGGAAATCCTGGAGCGTATTTGCGACGGCAAAGGCAAAGAAGGGGATATTGAAACCCTGGAAAGCCTGGCTTCTACCATCAAGCAATCCGCCCTTTGCGCCCTTGGTCAAACCGCGCCCAACCCCGTGCTTTCCACCTTACGCTTTTTCCGCAGTGAGTACGAAGCCCACATTAAGGATAAAAAGTGCCCGGCCCACGCCTGCACCAACCTGCTGGAATACTGGATTGACCCTGAAAAATGCATAGGCTGCGGCATGTGCGCCCGCGCCTGCCCGGCTGACGCCATACATGGGGAAAAGAAAGAACCCCATGTTATTGACCAGTCCAAGTGTATTAAGTGTGGCAGCTGTATTTCCCAGTGTAAAAAAGTCAAGGCTATTGTCCGCCGTTAAGCTTGCAAGGAGAATCCCATGAGCCAAGTGAATCTTACCATCGACGGGCAAAAAGTGACAGCCCCGGCCGATGCTACCGTATGGGAGGCCGCGAAATCCGCCGGCATCCATATCCCCAACCTCTGCCACCACCCCATGCTGCGCCCTGAAGGCGCCTGCCGCGTGTGCCTGGTTAAAGTAAAAGGCGGCCGCGGCGGCATGCAGGCTTCCTGCGTGACCAAGGTTGCAGAAGGCATGGAAGTAACCACCAGCTCCCCGGACGTTATCACCGCCCGTAAGGATATTGTGGAACTTCTGCTCTCCAACCACCCCCGCGACTGCCTCTCCTGCGCGCGCAACGGCACCTGCGAACTGCAGGCTATTGCCGCAGACCTTGGCATCCGTAAAATACCCTATGCCTATAACCGCCCGCCCATGCCCAAGGACGAATCCAACCCGTCCATTGTGCGCGAACCTTCCAAATGCATACTCTGTGGCCGTTGTGTGCGTGTGTGCTCTGAAGTGCAGGGCGTAAATGTGTACTCCTTTGCCAACCGCGGTATCCACTCCGTGGTAACCCCGGCCTTTTATCAGGGCCTTGGCGATGTAAACTGCACATTCTGCGGCCAGTGCGCCAAAATCTGCCCCACAGGCGCTATCACCGTAAAAAGTGATATTGATAAAGTCTGGGCCGCCATCCAAGACCCCGACAAAATCGTGATGGTGCAAACCGCTCCCTCCGTCCGCGTGGGCCTCTCCGAAGCCCTGGGCGGCAAAGCCGGTGACATTGTCACAGGCAAAATGTTCGCCGCCCTGCGCCGCCTTGGTTTCGACAAAGTGTTTGATACCAACTGGAGCGCAGACCTTACCATTATGGAAGAAGGCTACGAACTTATCCACCGTATTAAAGACGGCGGTGTGTTGCCCATGATCACCAGCTGCTCACCCGGCTGGGTTAACTATATGGAACTGCATTACGCAGACCTTATCCCCCACTTCTCCACAGCCAAAAGCCCGCAAGCCATGTTTGGCACTATGCTGAAAACATACTACGCCCAAAAACAAAACATTGACCCCTCCAAAATTGTCTCTGTTTCTGTTATGCCCTGCACAGCCAAAAAGTACGAAGCCCAGCGCCCCGAACTTTCTGACTCCGGCTACCGCGACGTGGATATTGTTATCACCACACAGGAACTTGGCCAGATGATCCGTCAGGCTAACCTGAACTTCCATCAATTGCCGGACGAAGCCTGCGACGACCTTATGGGCGTTGGCACTGGCGCTGCCACCATCTTTGGCACAACCGGCGGCGTTATGGAAGCAGCCCTGCGTACAGCCTACGAAGTGCTGACAGGCAAACCCCTTGATCCCGTGGAGTTTGCACCCGCGCGTGGCCTGGAAGGCATTAAGGAAGCAACCGTGGACGTGGCAGGGACAAAACTGAAAATCGCCATTGCCCACAACCTGAAAAATGCCCAGACTGTCTGCGACTCTATCCGCAATGGCAACCCCAATGGCTGGCACTTTATTGAAATTATGGCCTGCCCGGGCGGTTGCATAAACGGCGGCGGGCAGCCCATTAGCCTGGAACAGGATACACCTAAACTGCGTCAGGAAGCGCTGTACACAGACGACCGTCAGCTCCCCCTGCGCAAAAGCCACGAAAACCCCGAAGTGCTTGCCGCGTACAAGGACTTCCTGGGCGAGCCCAATGGCCACAAGGCCCACCAGCTCCTCCATACCCACTACTCCGAACAAGTCCGTGGGAAACAGTGTTGTAAAGGGGAGTAAGAATTAATGGGGGGCTGGCACCCCCCACCCTTTCCCAAAAAAACTTTTTTATCGCCAGTGTATTTTCCTATGGAAAATACACTGGCTTTTTTATAGTAAAACGTATACTGCTTGGAAAACAACGTCCGTATATCTGCAAAAAAAGTGCGCACAACACATACTACGGGAGTTCATAATGGAAAAAAACATCCGCACACTGCTTAAGCTTTCAATTTTATGGACAATACTCTTTATTTTTTCCGTACCCTCTGCAGAGGCAAAAGAAGATTCGATGGATTCAGAAAAATTTGTTCCCCTTCTTGCAAGTGAACAGGCCGCCCTGCAATCTTTATACACAAGCCGTGGCAGTTCACAGGGTACATATGTGGAACAAAAAAACGGGCGTATCACAAGTTTGGAAATATACGACACCACATATGTTGAAGAATGGGTTTTCCCTGTTGAAATTGCCACCCTGTCTACTTTGGAAAGTATACAAATAGATGGCGCAAAACTTACAGAAGCTTTGCCCCCTGCTCTTTTTATGAACCCTGCCTTAAAAAAACTCACCCTTAAAAATTATACATGCCCACTGCCGGAAAAAGGCCTGGAAAAATCGGCTCTGGAAAACATAAGCTTTTACTCTTGCTCTTTGAGCGTGTTGCCGGAAAATATGGGCTCTATGCCTGCGTTGCGCAGTCTGTATGTGTATAAAGGCGGGTTTTCTGTGTTGCCGGAAAGCTTTGGGAATTTGCCCAGGCTTGACTCCTTAGATATCCGCGATACCCCCCTGCAAAGCCTGCCGGCATCCCTGGGGAATATTAAAACGCTTAAACGTTTGCGTGTGTATGCCGGCAAACTTACCGCCCTGCCGGAAAGCTTTGGTTCCTTACCCGTACTGACAGAAGCTTTTTTTGCAGGCAACAGCATAGCCTCTTTGCCTTCCAGCATGGCAGGCTGCCTTTTACTGAAAGAGTTGGATTTTGGCGCAAATGCCCTTGGCCAAAGTGACCTGAGTGCCCTGCGCACCCTGCCAGCTCTGGAAAGCCTTAACCTTTATAAAAATGGCTTTTCCGGGGAAATCCCCATTTTGTTTTTTTCCCTGCCAAAGCTTACGCACTTAAACCTTTCCGGGAATAATTTTTCAGGCAATGTGCCAGATGCGTTGATGGCTTCTTCCGTCCGTTCGCTTATTCTTACGGAAAATCCGCAGCTTAAGGGGGAAATGCTGCCTTTCTTTACAGGCAAAGGTATGGACGTCATGGTGATTGAAAAAACGGATCTTACGTTTGCGCCCGAAGACCTTGCCGCATACAACCCCTCCCATAAAAGAAAAAAACTTTG
>CAZJOG010000064.1:0-11487 GCA_964547565.1 uncultured Desulfovibrionaceae bacterium | reverse complement strand
AGCTTGGCGCGCCGGGAAGGGAAGAAGAAGGGAAAAGGCTGGCGGCTTTTCTGGGAAAAGGGAAAAAAGAAGAAAGGATGTAGGCTTGCCTGTGAACCAAACACCTGCAGTTGATTATGAAGAAATCCATGTTGCGCTTGCCCTGCACGATCCTGCTGGTACATACGCCCAAAATATTGGGGCCTGTGTGTGTTCTGTTTGCGCCAATACAAGCCATCCTGTCACATTCCACATTCTGCATGACGATACACTGACAGAATTGAATGCGCAACGCCTGACACAAACAGCAGATGCATTTAAAAAGAGTATCTTTTTTTATAATTTACAAGCAGTTATGCCATCTTTGCCGCTTCAGCAACACCCAAGCTTAAATTTTCTTTCCCCTGCTACGCTTTTCCGGCTTTTTTTGCCGCAAGTATTGGTAGATCTTCCCCGTTTAATTTATTTAGATGGGGATACAATATGCGACTTGGATATTGCGGACTTGTGGCAACAAAACTTATACGGCAGGGAATTAGGCGCAGTGCCGGACCTGGGTGTTTTAAGGGCGCGTTTTATTGTGCCGCAAGACCCAAGCTTTGATACATGGGCAACTGCTGCTATGCAAATTTGGTGCGCCCTGCAATTACCACTGGAAAAGTATTTTAACGCTGGGGTATTACTGCTGGATCTGGAGAAAATTCGGCAGAATGAAAGCTTTAACCAGGCCTTGCTTTTGCTTTGCGAGCATACCAATTTCCCGTGCGCGGATCAGGATGCGCTGAATGCGGTATTTGCCCCCCAGTATACAACACTGCCTTTTCGCTTTAACGTGCTTATGGCTTTTTCCCCTTTAGCGCCAAGCCCTGCGATATGGCACTACAATTCCCAAAAGCCATGGGAGGCGCACCCTGTGCCGCGTAAGGACAGGTTTATTTTTTATCTGGCGCATACACCATGGGCGCAGGATGCCCAAATTCCCCGTTGCACCCTTTGCGGTTGTGTATAAACGCACCAAAACCTACCAGCTTGACACATTATTTTTATCAATCGGCGTAAAAAACAATGGGTTGTCAAAAGGGTTGTTGTAATCAAATCTGTATGGGTTTTCCGCAAGCTTTTTGCCACTCCATAATATCTTGTAGTCACTTTGCTGGATAGTAAGGGAATCTGGCACGTCACCCACACGCTCGGCAAGTACAAAAAGGGAACATGGGTACACACCTGTAAAGGGAATTTCTACCCTCTGCAAAATAACTTGCGGATCAGCGATGGTGTACCAGTAATCTTCGTAAATTCGTGTAGCCATCACATATTTCAATTTATACCCATTTTCCTTGATAAGAAGGGAAAAATATAAATCCGGTGAAAACTGGTAAAAGCCATGCCCAAAATGGTTATTGGAGGGTGTCATAAGAAGCAAATGCCCCCCAGGTTCTACCATTTCCATAGCATTTTTTAATGCCACAGGGTAATTAAAAACATGCTCAAAAGTGCCACCATCCAGCACAAGCGAATACGTATTTTTCCACATTGCTGGCAGCGGGTTATTCATATCGTGGATAAAGGTAGGGTTTTCATACGCGCCAAAATCAAAAGAGTGGACAATGTTTGCGCCCATGGCTTCAAAAAGTTTTTCTGCATACATGGCCCCGTTGGGGTCAATTTCCGAAAAAATAGACTCCACCGGCAGGGATACACCAAGGTTAAGCGCCAGCTGTTCCATCTGTGCAGGTGTGGCAAACAGGTTTTGCCGCCCCAGCATGGCCACTTTTTCATACGAAACACCCTGTTTTTGTGCAAAAAAGAGTTGTTGCACAGAGTCAAAAAATAGTCCCATGGGAGCTTCCTTATTTTTTCTTTATACACAAAAGGGCATTTCCAAAATTGCCAGCAGGTTATACAAGCGCGTTATGCGCCAAGCTTGTGATGCTGTTAAGCGCCTCACGCATTTGGGCATTTTCCTGTATAAGGCGGACAATCCTGCTGTCCGGGTGCAATAGGGCGGTGTAATCGCACATTTCCTTGTATTCCAAGGGATTAAGTGGCCGCCCCAGACAGGACAGCGCGTCTTTTAAAGACATGGGCATAAGCAGGCTGGGATTATCAAGCAAATCAAAATACGAAAGATGGTTTATTGCCTCCAGACTGTCGATAAATGGCTGCCTGTTTTCCGTTGCTGCACGCCATAAAAGGGTTTGTGGGTTATCCCTGTCCACATAGGTAGCGTAAGAAAATTCCGGGTGAAAATCGTGTATGGCAAACACAGTTTTGTATACATCCCCGTGCCAGGAAATAGCTGGCAAGCCAGATCTTTTCTTGTACATAAAGGATTTTTGCATATCAGGGATAGCAGAATACGGGTCGCATGGCACGGTGTCGTCTAAAATCCAAATTGTATTCGCATGGGAATAGGGCAACGTATTTTCAAAATCACGGTACGACTGCTCAAAGGTATGCAGACCATCGATAAAAATAATATCAAAGGTAAAATTTTTACCCTCTTCTTTTTTGTATTGCGGCTCGTTGTGTATGGCAGAGGCAAAAAATGCATCAGATGTTTCTGGGAAAAACCATGTACCTGGGGCTTCATACTGGCTTTTATCAAACAAAAAAGCAGGGTCAACAGCAGTTTTGTGCGGCATGGTGACAGGGAAAAAAGTATTGCCTCGCTCAACGCCAATTTCCAGATACCGTGTTGCGGAAAAAGAATTTGCCAGTAAATTAATAATTTCCCATGTTTTCATTGGGGTTAATACTCCATGTTGTTGTTCATACGCAAACACTACGCGTTGTAAAGTTGGGCAACAGACGTTTTATGCGCTTTGGCCAAGACAGAATCCACATACACAAAACGGGGAAATTCAGGGTGTTCTATGGCGTTTGTTATGGTTTGCCCAGCCAGATTAACACTGCCGGAACCTATACTGGAAACATCTGCCCCAATATTCATGCTGTAAGGCCAGCGTGGGGCAAGGCTTACCTGGCCGTTCAAAAATCTGTGAAAATCCATAACAATATCCCAGCCAAAGCGTGGGGCACGCAAGGTGGAAAGCAGCATAGCCGCCATATCATCCCCACCCTGGTTAAACGCTTCCATAAGAAAGGGGTATTGCTCCATTTCAAATGCTGCGCTTCCTGTCCAGTCAACATTGCGTATCCTGTCCGACCATGAGGCCCAGCCCCAGCCATGAAAACGCGGGCAAAACCAGGCATCCCAAGGGTAATGCGCAGAAATTTCCATAGACGGTGGCCGCCAGGCACTTATGGAAAACACACTTGGCACATGCTGGTAAAAAGAAAGCGCGTTGTTAAAATACCGCAAAGAATAGGGCGAAAGAAGGATATCATCTTCAATAATAATAAAAGAAGGGGCAAGTTCTGCCAGTGTTTGCATGGCATGGATAAGCATGGCGGAACAGCCTTTGTTACTTTGCCCCACATGGTAATGGACACGGCAAAAGCTTTGCTGCACATATTCTGAAGCGCACAATGCCACCACTTGTTCAACAAGTGGAACATCTTCTTCTGTTCTTGGGCCATCAATAAAAATATGTAGCACACTTTGTTTTGCCTCTTGGGCATCGCATAGCGCTTTTAATGCAATATCCACAATCTGAGGCCTATTAAAGCAAATATACGCAATAGGTGCATGGGATAACATAGTAACTCCCGTATGAAAATATTTCCTACTTTCCATAAATTAGCAAAATTTGTGCCACTTTTTTCTTTCTTACCCGCTCTTCCTGCCTGTGCTTGACTTTATCCGTAAAACAACACACAATTCTTCAGACTTTTCTTTCACCTTTCCCCCTCCTTTGTCCAGCGAATTTTCCATGCCTAAACCTTTTTCCTCCAGCTCAAGCCTGCCCTTTTCCATGGCCCGCGTACTTTCGTGGGTTATGCTTATTCTTGTGCTGGCTTCCAGTTTATTCCTTTCCTTTTTTATTTCCAACACCATGCGCACAGCGCTTATTAACAGCCAGGAAGAATACGCGCTTTTGCTTGCCCAAAACATGAACAAGCAAATTTTCAGGCGTTTTACCCTGCCTGTTGCCATGGCATCCGGCCGTGTGGCTCTGGCAGACCCTGACCAGTACCGCCTTTTGGATGAAGTGGTGCTTTCCCTTATGCACGGCCTGCAAATTGACCGCATACGCATTTATGACGAAAATATGGCGGTCACCTATTCCACAGATAAAGAGGAAGTAGGCCGTCTTGACCTTGCAACAGCCGGAATTTCGTATATTTTTGAGGGTGCGTCCAATCATTTTGATGTTATATCGCGGGAAGATTCCATAAAAGCCTTTTTTAGCCCGGCTATGCCCCCGGCAAGTTTTTTACTCCGCACCGTGTACCCATTAAGCATTGACCAGGACCTTGGCCTGTATACGGATGAAGCGCCTGTTTTGGGGGCTCTGGAAATTATACAGGATGTCACCAGCCATTACGCCATTGTCACACGCTCCATGTGGCTGGTGCTGCTTGGCTTTACTATTTCCTCCCTTTTGCTTTTTATTATTATCCAGTTTGTTGCCAGAAAGGCGGAAGCCACCCTGAGCGACCGTATGGCGCGCACCCGCCAGCTTGAGGCAGAACTGCACCAGAGCGAAAAAATGGCCACCATGGGCCATATGGTAGCCTCTATTGCGCATGAAATACGCAACCCTCTGGGGATTATACGTTCCAGCTCTGAATTTATTTTGCGCCGCAACAAAAACAAACAAACTATTGACCCGTCTGTCACCCCTATGCTGGAAGCCATTTACGACGAATCCTGCCGTCTTGGCACAACGGTAAACGACTTTTTAGACTACGCCCGCCCGCGTGACCCCAACCTGCAGCCTGTGCTTGTGCTCCAGCTTATCCAGAAGGCCCTTTTATTTTTGCAGAATGAATTTGAGGCCAATGCCATCAACGTTAATCTTGCTATACCAGAAACACTTACTGTGGCGGCAGATGCAGACTTGCTCTACCGCGCGTTTTACAATATTCTGGTAAACGCGCAACAGGCCATAGGCAAGGAAGGGGTTATTTCCGTTTCCGGCAGTGAGGAAAAAGCAGGGGTTCTGCTTGTGTTTGAAGACACAGGCCCGGGTTTTCCGCCCCATTGCCTGACAAAACCCATAGAGCCCTTTTTTACCACCAAGGACACAGGTACAGGCCTTGGCCTTTCTATTGTGCAGTCTATTATCCTGTCGCACGGCGCAACCCTTACCCTGAATAACACCCCGGATCCCCATGCCCGTGTGGAAATATTTTTTCCAGCAAACGCTGATTTTTAAGGCTTTTTTATGAGTGATACTGCCCATATTCTTATTGTGGACGATGAAAAAAATTACCTGCTTATTCTGGGCGCTATTCTGGAAGACGCAGGCTACAAGGTAACCTCCCTGGCAGACCCGGAAATGGCTCTGGCTTTTTTGGACGACTCTGAAGTGGATGTGGTTATCACAGATATGAAAATGCCCAAACTCACGGGCAAAGAACTTTTGCAGGCTATTAAGAAAAAACTGCCGCATATCCCCGTGCTTATTATGACGGCCTTTGGCTCTATTGAAAGTGCGGTAGAAGCCATGCGGGACGGCGCGTTTGACTATATCACCAAACCATTTGCCAATGACGAAATTATCCTTTCCGTCAACAACGCGGTGGCTCTTTCCAAAGCCCACCAGCAATACCACCTGTTACAGCAAAACTTGGAAGAAAGGTACAGCACCCACCAGATAATAGGCAATTCCAAAGCCATACGCGATACCTTAAGCCTTGTGGACAGGGTATCCCAAAGCCGCTCTACCGTGCTTATCACCGGGGAATCTGGCACAGGGAAAGAGCTTATTGCCCGCGCCATACACTTTTCTTCCGCCCGTAAAGACGCGCCCTTTATTTCCGTCAACTGTCTGGCCTTTAACCAGGGTGTGCTGGAAAGTGAGCTTTTTGGGCATGAAAAAGGCAGTTTTACAGGCGCAACAGCCATGCGTCGCGGCAGGTTTGAGCAAGCCAACCACGGGACACTCTTTTTGGATGAAGTGGGGGAGCTTGGCCTGGACTTGCAGGTAAAACTTCTGCGTGTTTTGCAGGAACGTACGTTTGAACGTGTGGGTGGCACAGACGCGGTGGATGTGGATATCCGTATAGTGGCGGCTACCAATAAAACACTGGAAACACTGGTGCAGGAAGGCAAGTTTAGAGAAGACCTTTTTTACCGCCTGAATGTGGTGCAAATCCATATCCCCCCCCTCAGAGAACGCCGGGAAGATATTCCCCTGCTTGTCTCCCACTTTAGCCAAAAAATTGCCGCAGAAAACAACATATTGCCCAAAACCTTCTCCCAGGAAGCCCTGAACTACCTGACGGGTTTTGAATGGCCCGGTAATATCCGCCAGCTGCAAAATGTGGTAGAACGCTGTATGGTGATGGTGCCAAGCGACAATATTGGCGTGGACGAATTGCCCCCTGAAATAAAGGACGAAGAATCCCAGTTTAAAAGCGCCGTGGATTTATTGCCTATTGAGCTTAATCTGGCCGATACATTGGATAAAATTGAGGCTGCCCTTATCCGCCGCGCCCTTGTACGCAGTGATTTTGTGCAGGCCAATGCCGCGGATCTTTTGGGCATTTCCCGCAGTCTTATCCAATACAAGCTAAAAAAATACAATATTATGGGACATTAGGCTTTTTTACCTTGCCCGCACAGTCACCTCTGCGGCCTGCCCGGGGTAAAGAAGGGTGCCTTTTTGCACATCTTCCACCTGCACCCGCGCTTCCCCACTGCCATCCCCCAATGGGGCAAGGGACACAATATTCCCACCCAGTTCTACCCCACTGTCTAAACGCACAAGGACTTTCTGCCCTGTTTTAATTTGGGGGAATGTGCGTGCGTCAAATGCGGCGCGCACCCACAAACCGGGCAACTTGCCTTCCTGACTGGCTGTGTACCCCTGGTTGTCTGTTGGCTGCAAAAGGGGGCTTATCAGGCCTAAAGGTTCATCCCCCGCCAGAGTATCCCCACGGCCTGTGTTAAACCCCTGCACAATACCAGCAAGAGGGGCCACCACTGTTGCCGCGTAAAGCCTGTTTTGCGCTTCCGTTACCCTGCTTTGCCAAAGTTCCACCTGCGCAAGGCTGTTTTCCTGCGCGGGGCGTTTTAAACTCTCGTGTATATGGGCGTAACTGTTTTCTGCGTGTATGCGGGTTTGGGTGGCTTTTGCCGATTCTTCTCTGGCAGCCTCCACATGCTGGCGTGCTTCCTGTTCCAAGTTGGCAAGAGCTGCTTTATCCGCCGCCTGCGGGTTACGCAAAGCCACAAGGCTTCTGCTGTGCTCCGCCACATAAAAGGACAATTTTTCCGCCGCGGCCTTTTCCTGATTTTGGGCAAGGCGCAGGGCTTCAGCCGCCTGAATATCCGCCTGTTTCAGATTAGGGTCCTGGCTTGTGGGGGCTGTTCGGCCCTGCGCCGCAAGGTTCAGCCCAGCCAAAGCTTCATCCAGGGCCTGTTTTAACGGGCCTGTGTCGTAGATAAAAAGCGCCTGCCCTTTTTCTACAAAGTCGCCATTTTTTACAAGCACCTGCTCTACCACCCCGCTAAAAGGGGCAAGCACTGGGTAGACGTTGCCTTCCACCTGCGCTATAGTGCTTTTTACATGACTGCCTGCGTACTGCCAGAAAAAAAGCACACAAAAAGCCAGCACCAGGGCAACAAATATTTTTTTGTGTTGCCGCTTTGTTTCTGCCGGCGGCAGGCTCAGGGGTTCTTGCATGGTGTACCTCATAGTTTTGTTACCCAAACAATGCGGGCTTGTGCCAAAAAATAGTCTTTTTCCCTAATCTTGCAAATTTTGTTCCAAGAGGCTTCTATGCGTCGTGTTTTTTCTGCTTTCTTTGTGCCCTTTTTTCTTTTTGGCTGCGCTGTACCGGAAAATCGGATCCAGATAAACCCTGTGGACAGTGTGGAATTTAATACCATGCTGCCTGTTTTGGCCCCTCTGTTAAGGGAAAAAGGTGTGCTGGACAACAAAGACAGCTGGTACGAACCTGTGTTTTCCTTCAAAAATTTTGGCGATGCCGGCAATGCAGGGGAAATACTTTTGCACCGCCTTTCCCCTGCCTTCCGTTTTCCTGGTATAGAAAAAAACCAGATCCCACCCACCTTTGCCGCCCTTCTTGGGGATACGGCGCAGGTTGTGACCACCAAAACAGGCTTTGAGGCACAAGTTGGGCTGGACACAGTAAAAGTTTCTCTGGTTGCCCTGACAGACTGGAACAAAGACGGCAAGGATGACTGGCTGGTAGTTTGCCGCGTGCAGCCTTCCAGTGCCCCACAGGCCAGACGCGATTATTATGTGGTGATTACAGATCTTACCCGCCCTGTCTTAGACCCCCAGCTTATCCTTGTGCACGATTGCCTTATGGGTACATGCGCCAGTGGCAGCACCCCCGTTTTGCCGTTTTCCGACAGTATGGCGCTGGAGATAGAAACAGGCCAGACTTCCGTTGTGGCCCCGCCCCCCGCTTCCCCCAAGGAAATGCCCGTAGAGCAAACAACTGTTAAAAAAAGCACCCTGACGCAATAACCCATTCTCTACCAAACATTCTTCCATAGTCTACACACCATCACGGATACCCTATGTCACTCAAAAAAACTTTGGGCTGGGAAACAAACCCGCTGTTTATTATGGATGGCACCGCCTTTTTGTACCGCGGTTTTTACGCCAATGCCAATATGGCCCGCTCGGACGGTTTTCCCACAGGCGCGTTGTATATTGTAGCCAAAACTATCCTTAAAATTCTTAAAGAAGAACAACCAGAGTACTTTCTTTTTCTTTTAGACGGCAAAGGGCCCAATTTTCGCCACGAAATTTTCCCTGCCTACAAAGCCAACCGCGCCCCAACACCCGAAGCCCTTGTGGAACAGATTGAGCCTTTAAAACGCCTTATAACCAGCCTTGGCATACACGTTGAAGTTTCTGAAAATTGCGAAGCAGATGACTGCATAGCCGCCCTTGCCGCCCGCACCAGCCCTGACCGCCCCGTTGTGATTATAGGCATGGATAAAGACCTGAAACAATGCCTTGCGGACAATGTTGTTTTATGGTCCCCAGGTTCTGGTGCCAAACCAGATACCCTTGTCACCCGCGAATCTTTTAAAGAAGAAACCGGCCTTACCCCCGCCCAATGGCCGGACGTGCAGGCCCTTATTGGCGACAGCAGCGACAATGTACCCGGCATCCCCGGTGTTGGGCAAAAAACAGCAGAAAAAATCTTTTTGGATTACCCTTCCCTTGAAGCCATACGGGACAATTTTTCCTCCCTTTCCCCTTCCCTGCAAAAAAAGTTTGACGGCCATCTGGACGCTATGTTCCTTTACCGGCGCCTCACCACCCTGGACACCGCCGCCTGCCCCCATCTTTCCCTTACTGACCTTCTCCTTAAGCCTATGCCCCGTGGTGGCATGGAAGCCACAACCCTTTTTACAGAATTTGAAATGTCTTCCCTGAAAAAGGATCTGGACCGTATTCTTGCCCTGCAAGCCGCCGGCCTGCCCAAAAGCCTGCTCCAAAGCCCTTCTAGTAAAAATGTTTCACATGAAACAGGTGGGGTAAAAAAACAAGAAATTCAGGGCCAACTCTCCCTTTTGGGGGAAATACCCACTGCCCCAACTGGCTCAACTGGCTCAAATGCCCTCCCAGAACAAACCCTTGCCTCCAGCTTTTCCCCCGCTATACAGGATACCCCCCTCCCCCTTGTGGAATTACCCCCCGTGCTCTGGGCAGACTCTACCCAAAGCCTGCCTGACCCTGCCCAAAAAATCATAGCCCTTGTCCCTAAACTTGCCTACGACAGACCAAACGAAAATGAACCCACCTTTTCCATTTTTGTGGAAAATTCCCCACAGGAAATCCTCTTTTCCGGCTCATACGGCCTGCTCCCTTACCTCGCCCAAGCTGCCCGCGTTGTTGTGCCAGATTCTAAATCCCTTATCAAAAACGGCTTTAACCCCTTGCCCTTTTTTGACCTCTCCCTCGCGGCCTACCTTCTTGCCCCAGAAGATAAAGACTACGGCTGGCCACGCCTTATGGCCATAGAACACGAAAACTCCGGTATACCCCTTACACACCCCGCACACCTCGCCCTCTCTCTCGCAGAGCGCCAAATCCCCCAACTGGAAGGAACCGGCCTTTTCCCCCTCCTCCAAAATATGGAACAACCCCTCGTCCCCGTCCTCGCCTCTATGGAACAAAACGGCATATGTATTAATACCAACTCCCTTGCTTCCTACCTGACCGAAGTGGAAACTGAACTTGCCCACCTTACAGAAAAAATATACGAAGCCGCCGGCGGCCCCTTTAATATCCGCAGCGCCCAACAAATAGGCGACGTCCTCTACAAACGCCTGGGCCTTAAACCTGCCAAAAATACCGCCACAGGACAAGCCTCTACCTCCGCCAGCGTCCTCGAAGAACTCAGCGGCGCACACCCTATGGTGGACGCCCTGCTCTCCTTCCGGAAATTGGAAAAACTCCGCTCTACCTACCTGGAACCCCTGCCCCGCTATATCCAACAGGACGGACGTATCCATACTCACTTTAACCAAAATGCCACAGCCACAGGACGCCTCTCCTCCAGCGCCCCTAACCTCCAAAATATCCCCATCCGCGGAGACGGCGGCCCCCGTATGCGCGCCTGCTTTATCGCCAAACAAAACCACGCCCTCATCGCCGCCGACTACTCACAAATAGAATTGCGCGTGCTCGCCCACTTCTCCCAAGACCCTAACCTGCTCTCCGCTTTCCAAAATAACGAGGATATCCACCGCCGTACCGCCGCCCTCCTCCACGATGTCCCACCCGATCAGGTTACACCCGCCCAACGCCGCGCCGCCAAAACTATCAACTTTGGCCTCATCTACGGCATGGGCGCCCGTAAACTCGCCGCCGACCTCTCCGTCCCCTTCGCAGACGCAAAAGCCTTCATAGAAACCTACTTCAACCGCTTCTCCTCTATCAAATCCTTCTTCGACTCCATAGAAGAAAAAGCACGGACAGACGGCTATATCACCACCATCGCCGGCAGACGCAGACCCCTGCCAGATATGCACTCCCCTAAACCACAACTGCGCGCCGCCGCAGAACGACAGGCCGTTAATACCCTCATACAGGGCAGCGCCGCCGATATTATCAAGTCCGCCATGCTCAACGCCGCCCATAACCCACAACTCCTTAACCTCAACGCCTCCATGCTCCTCCAAGTCCACGACGAACTCGTCTTCGAAATACCTGAACAAAACGCCCAACAGGCCGGCCTCCTTATCGCAGAAATTATGCAACATACAGGCACCCAGTATAACCTGCACGTCCCCCTACTCGTCGACTGGGGCTACGGCCAAACCTGGGCAGACGCCCATTAGAAATATTGGCACCGCTGCTGGTAGCGCTGGGACTGCCGCCACCGCTGCTGGGGGGCTGCTCGCCCCCCAGACCCCCCCCGGCAGGGGCAAGCGCCCCTGCA
>CAZJOG010000063.1:0-11590 GCA_964547565.1 uncultured Desulfovibrionaceae bacterium | reverse complement strand
ATGGCTTTGCCGTGCCGTTAAATGACCGAATGCCGTGCCTTTCCGCCCAGCAAGCGAAGCGCGATGGTGGGCGGCGCAAACCCTGGAGGGGGTTGTCATTAGTATGGGGGGCGAGTAGCCCCCAGTTGCTTTTTTACACTTGGCTGGCGATATCGAGGCTTGTGACGAGGGCGAGCAGGGTTGCGGGTGTTGGGTCTGGCATAAGAAATTCAAGGCTTGTATTTTCGTCCCAGCCGCTGCCTGTCATCAGGGCGACATCTGCGCGTTCTGCCCACCATGGTGCCGGGTTGACTGTGCCATTGGTGCTTGTGTGGCTGGAAAGTGGTTGCATGAGGCCATTATTAAGGCGCACATAAAAGTTCATGGAATGGTAAAGGCGCAGTTTAACGGACCGGATGGCGCGCACTTTAAGAAGGGTAGAACCATTTTGGTTAATGGTTTCCGGCAGGGTAGGTATAACGCGCCCTGTGTAAGGCAGGCCAATATGGACGTGACGGGCGGGGTATTCAAGGGTGATGCTGCCATTTTGGACTGTGCGGGCAGGGTGGACAGAGCCATCGGCGAGGCAGGCCACCTCTCTGCCTTCAAGGTGGGAGAGACCGGAGAAAATTTTGGAAGGTGGGCCGGAGTAAGAGAGGCCGGCATCCAGAAAAAAAGCACCCGATGGGTCGGGGGAGTCAAAAAAGGGGCTGAGCACTTCCACATGGCGGGTGGTGATGGGATTACCGGAGGCGTCAAGTGAAAAGCGGCGGGTAAGCAGCCAGAGGGTATCGTCTGGCAGGCCGGGTATGGTGGTAATTTGTTCCACAAAGCCGTCGGTGATATGGCGGTGCCAGCCGGTTATGTCGTGCTGCCGCATGTAGGTAAGGGCGGCGAGTGAACCGTCTGAGAGGGAGCACCAGACAAGGCAAAAAGGTTCCTGCTGGTAGGCCCATGAGGTGATGGAGCGGTCTTGCAAAAGGTGGCGGGCAAGTATGGTAAGGTCCTGGCTTTGGTAATTATCGCTCTCAAATGTATACGAAAGTTCGCGCACAACAGCGCCGCCGCGTTGGATAAAAAGCAGGCCATTACCTGCTTTAAGGGCTTCCAGCGGGGCGGAGCCATTGCCCGTTTGGGCTTCAAAGGTGCAGTTGCTGGGTGTAAGAACCTGGCCTTCCCGCGCGGCTAAAGTCCATTCGCCGTTTTCTGTGCCAAGGGCAAGGGTGCCACGGTCTGGGCAAATCCAGTGGATACGGCCGGCGCGGTTGGCGGCCAGGGTCACTTCAATGGCGTCGTCGGCTTTGGGGGGTGTAGAGCTGGCCATACTTTCAAAATTGGCGGACTGGGAGAGCCATATTGTCAGGGGGCGGGCATTGGAGGCGGCAAAGCCAAGGCGTTGCTGGTGAAAAAACACAAGCGAGGGGTAGTGGTTTGTGGAGGGAAAGGGATTTTTGGCAGCCGGGGGGGTGTCTTCTGTGTCTGCGCCAAAGTTGCGGTCTTCAAAGGTGCGGTTGCCGTCTGTGCTGCGTCCGATAAACCCGTAAACACCGCCATTTTTTTTGTAAAAGCGGTATTCAGCGGCATTGGGGACAGAAGGGGCGGTGATAAAAATGTAGTAGGACTGTGTGAGGGAAGATGCGGCTATGCTGGTTTCTGGGGAGGCTATGGATTCTGCGCCTGTGGTGGCGTCGATGGCTGTTACTTTGTAGGAATATGTCACAGAGCCAGGGCCTGGGTCTGTGCCGCGGATGGCAAGGGTGGGGGCGGCAGGGGCGCTGATGGGGGGCATGAAGTTGAGGGTGGTAAAGCGCCAGTCATTGTCGGCGTAGCGGGAGAGTTTGCGGGGGGCGTGCCTGGCACAGGCAATGTAAAGAACGTCTGCGCTTTGGGCTATGGAAAGGGTGGGTATATCTTCACTGGTGTAGGGGGTGGGGATGGAATACGGGGCGCTGTTTTGGGCCACAAGGGAACCATCCGGCAGCCAGATACGCAGGGCAAGGTGGGAAAATTCCAGTATACGGCCCTGTGTGGCGGAAAAAACAAAAGGGACAAGGCGCACATTTTGGGCAGGACTCTGGCTGGCGGCCATCCCACAAAAGCGCATGCCCGGGCGTTTGGTAAGGCCACCCTGGGGCATGGGTACACAATTTTCCAGTACGCGGCAACCTGTCTGGTAGCGGGGCTGGTCAAAGCGGGCCAGAAGCTGGGGGCTTATTTCGCCGCCATTCAGGACATTCTGGGTGGTAAAAAAAGGCATGTTAAACCTCCTGTTCCACGTGGTCAGGGGGAAGAATTTCCGGCTCAGGCAGGAGGGATAAAGACTGTAATCTGGCGTATTCCGCTTCCCAAAGGGCAACAAAGGGGGCTACATCGTCTTCATAATCCTGGAGGGTGAGGGGGTGGTTATAGTCATCCTTCCACTCAATATGGCCAGAGCCAAGATGCCATTGCATGGCGTGCATGGCGGGTGGGGCTTCAAAGGGGAAACGAAGGGGAACAAAGTCCAGCAGGATAAGCTGATCTTCCGGGACAACGGTGATGTGGGAAACAGGGCTACTCATAAAACCTCCTTTGCAAGGCGCATAATGTAACACAGGGTATAATAGGGGGGCAGGGTGTTTTGGTTATCTGCCTGGCCGCTTTGCAAAAGGTGACTGTGGGCCGCGGGGGTAAGGGTGTGGGTGTGAGAAGAAGAAGAACCTGCGTTAGCCATGGCGTTTCTGATGTCAACCACGCCAATCTGCGGCAGACTTTGAGGCGTTTCAAAGGTTTGTCTGTAGCCTGTGCCGTGGTCAAGAACACTGCCCCACGGCACGGAACTGCCAGATGTTGTGTCTTTGAAAAAATACATGCTGTGGTTGTGCGCGGGCATTTGGGCAGTGGTAAGGGTAGAGGCATTGATAGTACCTGTAGCACTGGCATTGGTGATAGTGCCGCTTACTGTGTGGCTGTGATTTTCTGTGCCTCCTGTTTCTGCGATATTTCCCGGGCTGGAGCCGCGGATAAACATACCCCTGAGGTCAGGGGTACCCCCAAAACCATTACAAAGACGCCAGCCAAGCATAGGCGCGCCTGTATCCGCATGCCTGGGTGTGACGGCATCTTCCATAAATGCCCCTGCATAGGGGATAACCATGCCAGGGAAGGATGCTATTAAGGCCATATCACAGGCTTTTTTAACCGCGCTGGATGTGGCGATAAAACTCTCGCTGTCCAAATCCGTATCACTGGAAATGCCTTCTATACCCAGCACGTCTTCTATGCGGCCAGCGGCTTCAGTGGCAAGAAGGGCCTGCTGGGTGGCTATGTGGGCCTGTTCCTGGGCAAGGGCAATTTGTTCTGCGCCTGTTTGTTCCAGTTCTGCAAGTAAGGTGGCGCGTGCTGTGTTTGTTGTTTCTGTGATATGGAGCAGGGCCTCTGTTTCCCGGAGATTCATTTCTTCGAGGGTTTGGGCGCAAAATGCGGAGTCCTGTTGTGTGGAAGCGGCAGAAAGAGCGGCGGCCCGCGCTTTTTGTTCTGCTGTATCGCGTGCTTCAAAAAGGCGTGTAAGAAGGGATTGCGGGCTTTCTTCCGATTCAACAGGTACCTGCACAGCGCGTTTAAGACCCTGCGCAAGCTGGGCGGCAATAAGGGTTTGTTTGTCAAAGGCAAGTTCCAGATCTGGTGGGGAAAGGTAGCCGGAGCGGGTAAGCACCATTTCCTGGGTAATAGGGACATCCAGCCATATTGTCAGCAGGGAATCCTGCGGGACAAGGCTGTGCAGAGAGCCGCCATGCAAACTGCCTTCTGCTGTGATTGTGTAGTCTTTGCCATACTCCAGAAGAAGGGGCGGGTTGTGTTCAAAATTTTCCGTGCCTGCCTGTCCGTAAGGGCTTTGGAGAAGGGAGGCGCGTACATGCGTGGCTTCCAGAAAAGGGAATGTGATGGGCCAGACGTTTTGAAGGCCGTCTCCCAGATAACGCAAAACAGGCTGAAAAGCTGAAATGGCCATATATTCTCCTTATAAGCCGGTACGCTGGGCGGAGGAGGTGTGCCGTGCAAGTAAAAAGTCGCACGCATGGGCGGCATCGGACCGGGTGGTTTTTTCATGGCTGGCTGCCGCATCGTTCAGGCGGGCGGTATCAAGGGCCAGGGTATACATTTGCAGCAGGGTGGTTGGCAGGCGGGAATCCTGCGCGCCCAAAACCGCAATTTCTGCGGCAAGACGGCAGGAAACAGCTTCTGCAAAGTCTTGCGGCCACAGGGCAACATCGTCCACACGCGCCACATAACGGGCATACGCGGGTTTTGCATTTGTACAAACAAGCTGACCCGTTTGGTTTCCTGTAAGGGAATAATGGGCAAGGGGCGCATCTGGAGAGGCCTCTGCCCGGATATCCACAAGGCGCACACAATCTTGCGGCAGGGTGTAGGTGTACAAATAGCCAAAGGCGGGCTTAACCGCGCTGTGCGCAAGGGTGATAAAACGCATGGCATGTGACCATGCATGGTCACGCAGCACCAGATCCACCACATCCGGCAGGGCGTCCAGGGCAAGGCGCAGAGGTTCGTAATCTTCTGTCAGGGCCATAACACGGCGGCCCCCCATTTTTCTGAGTGCCGCGTTGATAATATACAAGGTTGTACGCATACACGCTCCTGTTTTAAAATTTAAAGGAAGCCAGGGGATCATACCCTTTTGTGTGTTCCAGATGGCGGTTAATTTCATCTGCCAGAGAAAGGGGCAGGACAGGGTACGCAAACGTAAGGGCCAGAGCATCCGCTATGTCAGGTGAAGGCAAACCGCGCTTTTTCATCTCTTCTTTAGATTCCAGCTTAAGGGCATTGGAAGGATCAAAACTGTACACAAGCCCCGTAAGCTCTGCTGTAAGACGGGGAGAATTCGGCAGGGCGCCTGTTTTAAGCCATTCGCGCATGTTTACCCACATTTGCGCACGTTTGTTCAGGCAATCCGGGGAATCGCTTTTACTGCCAAAATTCACCTCTATAGCCTCCAGCCCCAGCTGGTGCAGCCTGTCCACCACGCCACCGCCTACACCGCCACCATCCACAAAAACGGTCTGCGCGCCTGTTTGCCGGGCAAAAAACACAACACGGGCAGCAAGCTGCATGGTGTCCAGCCCCTGGTAAATCTGGGGCGGCCAAAGGCGGGCATTCCGTCCCTGACGGGCAAAAAGTACGGAAGAATCGTCCCCATAGCGGGCAACATCTACCCCCAGAATAACCGGCTGCAGGTTTTCCGGGCCCACGTCGCGCTTTATGGCTTCAAGCACAAAAGGCAAAGGGATAAGCGCATCCGCAGCCGCTACATCAAAATCACACAAATATTCCTGCCTGTAGCGGTTTTCTGTCATTTCCTTCTGCAGAGCCGCCAGTTCTGCCGCGTCCAGCGCGTTTGTCTGGTTTGCTCTGTACAGGCCGCAAAACCAGTCTGGCGAAACCTGGGCTTCTCTGTAAATCTGAAAAAATGCGTTGTGCCCGCGTGGTGTGCCGGATAAACAGGCCCAGCCGTGCCTGTCCGAAAGGGCAGGGCGGATCACACTTTCCCAGGCATCAGGGTGCATGTCCGCAAATTCATCCAGCACAACACCGTCAAAATATAAACCACGCAGGGCATCGGGGTTATCGCAGCCAAAAAGTCGAATTTTTGCCCCATTATGGGGCAGCTCTACCCAAAGTTCGCTTTCATTCACGCGCCTGCCTTCAAATACCGCGCTGTAGTCTTTCAGGTATTCCCAGGCAAGTTGCTTGGCCTGTTTGTAATACGGGGCCACATAGGCAAAAAGCGGGCGGTTTTTCCGGCTTTCTGCCGCGGCCATAAGCAAATGCACCACAAGGCACACGGTTTTACCCGCCCGCCTGTGCGCCACAACACAGGCCCAGCGTTTTGCCCTGAGCCCGCGGTGCACATGCTGTTGCCAGAGACGGGGTTTGTAGGGAATAGTCCATGTTACGGCTACAGGGATTTGCTGCATACTAAAACCCCAGCCCCAGCATGGAAAGTAAAATTGTGGAAATTTCCTTCAAAACAGAAGGGGGCAGCACAACCGTGGGCCAGTAAGTTTGGATAATGCCGCGGCCTACCACTTCCCACGCAAAAACAAGAGAAAGCACCCAGCCTAAAAAGCCCCGCCATGCTTTCAGGCGGGTGTGGCCAGATGTGGCTACTTCCTGCTCATTAATGCGTGCCTGGGCTTCGCGGCTGGCGGATTTATCCGGCAAAAGGCGGTCTGTCACTTTATCCAGCAGATTACCCAAAAGAGGAATGGAAAAAAGTATGGACATACTGCCCCCTTATGAGACAAGCGCCATAGCGATGCCGCGCTCAATAACCACAGGGTCGTAGGGGTTATAGCCGTTTTCGTGCTTAATAATGGCGGGAATAAGGAGGGGCAGTTTTTCTGTTACATCTATCCATTCCTCTTCCCCCACGCCAAGAGCTTTAGCCACAACCCGCACATAAGCGGCGGTATTGTTTTCTACCGGCGGGGCCCAGCGGCGGATAAGGGCTGCAACTGTGTTCAGATTATACCGTTTCTGGTAGGTGCGTAAAAGTTTTGCCATGGCGCGTATACCGTATTCCGGTGAAAGAAAAACGCAGAAACTGCCGTCTGACTGTTGGGGCGCAAGCCCCACCCACGAATCACCATGCCGGATATTACCCGGGTTATTGTTGCGTATGCCGCGGGGTACTTTTTGCATAAAAACCTCCTTTTCTTTTGTTGCCAGTATAGGCAAAAAAGGAAGCTGTGCCATGGAAAAGGGCGGTTTATGCCGGTAAAAACACGAAAGAAGTGGGAAACTTGGGTGTAGCCCTGCTGGCAACAGGGCAGGTGCGCGGTCTATTCCGGCGCAAGGCTTTGTATTTGCGCCTTTGGGGAAAACATGGTATAAAGAAGGGCTGAAAGGAAAATGTACGCACTTTCCTGTTTTGTCTTATCTTATAAGGAGCCCCTATGTCCCTGCAGGATCAATACCGCACTATCCAGAGTGACCCTTTCCCGGAAGAAATGACCATAACCCTTGGCGAAACACGCCTTGTGTATAAAAAGCGCACATTCCTTGTAGAGGGAGAAGAAAAGGGCCTGCGTTATGGCGAAAACCCTGACCAGCCGGCGGCTTTGTACCAGCTTGCGGAAAGCCATCTGGAGGATGTTTTGGGGGGTGCCTGGCGTAGCCCGGAACATGCTATGGTATCGGCTATGCAGGGTGGCCAGATGCTGCAGGCAGGCAAGCACCCGGGCAAAACCAATTTGACGGATGTGGACAATGGCGCCAATATTTTGCAATACCTTACGGAACGTCCGGCCGCCCTTATTCTCAAACACAATAACCCTTCCGGTGCTGCATGGTCAAAAAACGGCCTGACAGATGCACTGGAAAAAGCGTACTGGGGCGACCGTATTGCCGCGTATGGGGGCGCGGTTGTGGTGAACCGCCCGCTTGATAAAGCCAGCGCGGAATTTCTGGCAGAAAACTTTTTTGAAGTTGTGGCTGCCCCGGAATTTGAGGAAGGCTGTCTGGATATTTTGGGCAAACGCAAAAGCCTGCGTGTGCTGCATTTGCCTACCCTTGCCCAGCTTGATGTTTGGCGTGGCATCCCGTTTCTGGATGTAAAAAGCCTGTGCGACGGTGGCATTATTGTGCAGCGTTCTTTTATAGACCGTATCCAAAGCCCTGCGGACTTTATACCCGCAAGTGCCACCACAAAGGATGGGCAAAGCACCACCACCCGCAAGCCCACCCCGCAGGAAGCGGAAGACTTGTTTTTTGCATGGGCTGTGGAAGCAGGGGTGAGCTCTAATTCTGTTATTTTTGCGCGTGACGGCGCCACCGTGTCTATTGGCACGGGTGAGCAAGACCGTGTTGGCTGCGTAGAACTTGCCGCCCACAAAGCGTATACCAAGTACGCCGATACATTGGCCTTTAGACGCCATAAACTTTCTTTGTATGAACTGACGGAAAAAGCCCGCCAAGACCCCGCCTACGCCACATTCCTGACAGAAATTGATGAGGAAACAAAGGCCGCGCGCGCTGGCCTGCCCGGCACTGTGCTTGTGTCCGACGGCTTTTTCCCCTTCCGTGACGGTGTGGATGTTGCCATGCGTGAAGGTGTTACCGCCATTGCCCAGCCGGGTGGTTCCATACGCGATTTTGAAGTGCTGGAAGCCTGCAACCAGGCCACCCCGCAGGTTGCTATGGTGTTTACAGGGCAGCGTTCGTTTAAGCATTGATACCCGATCTCTCAAGGACCCAGCATGGCACTGAAACTCGTCAAGCACCCCACCACAAACTGTGTTGTGGAATTTATGCAGGGCAATGCCCCACAGATTGCGTGGGTATTGGAAGAACAATCTGGCAAGCTGCGTCTTTTATTGCCCAACAGGCGGGAAACCCCCTTGCCTGCAAACCGCCTTTTACCCTGGAGCGGGCCCTTATACAGCGGCAATTACACCAAGGACGATGTTGTCAAAATCCTTTACAGCCACAAAGAAACGCGGGAAAAAAAATCCGCCGCTCTGGACCCTTATTCCCTGTGGGAACTTGCCGAGGGGGAAGTGGAAAAAGCGGAAGCAACGTGGCTGTGTGAACTGGCTATTGACGACGCGGATGTGGACGACATTGCCGCTGTTGGCCATGCGCTTTTGGAAACCAAAACACACTTTAAATTCCAGCCTCCTGAGTTTGAAATTTTTACCCGGGAAGTGGTAGAAACACGCAAAGCGCAGGAAGAAGCCCAACGCCAGAAAGAAGCTTTGGTAGACGGCGGTGCGGCATGGCTTTGTATGCTGTGGGACCGCTACAAAGCCAAAAAACCGCCCCTTGCCGGTTTGGGGGATGCCCCGCAAGGTATGGAAGCACCGGAACAGGACGTACAAAAGCGCCTTGCCCATATTTTGCTTGCCCGTGTCCTCCGGCCGGAAAGTCAGGAAGATGAAGGCCTTTGGAAACAGGTTTCCAAAGGTTTACCAGTCAGCACACTGGAAGAAAATCTTTTGCCGCTTTTTCTGGCGGAATCCTGGGGGCTTATCCCCCCCCATTACAACTTTTGGATGGCCCGTGCCGGTTATGAAGAGGGCGATAGCTGGAGCCAGGCCTATTTGCCCCAAATCCAGTCTGTTATTGAAGCCACCCTGCAAACAAACTTGCCCCTTTGCTCTTTGCCCTTTGTCAGTGTGGACAATGCCACCACCCGTGATATTGACGACGCATTTTTTGTGGAACAAACCCCGGATGGCGGCTGGCTGGCCCACCTTGCCCTTGCCTGCCCCGCCCTTTGCTGGCCTTTTGAAGAAAAAAATCTGATGTCCCCCCCGGGAAAAAGTTTGGACAGCGCCGTGTTCAGCCGCGCCACCTCCCTGTACCTTCCGGAAGGCACTTCCCACATGATGCCGGAAATTTTGGGCACAGCCGCGTGCAGCCTTCTGCAGAAGGAAAAACGCCCCGCCCTTGTCCTGCATATCTGCGTTACACCCACAGGGGAAATACAATCTTTTACAGCAGAAGCCGCCTGGGTTTGTGTTGCGCAAAACAGCACCTACACAGAGGTGGAAAAAATTCTTGACTCCACTTTACTTTCTGCTCCATCTTTTCCTGAACCCACGCCTGCTATAGACCCTGCGCCCCTTTTTGCCGCCTCTGCCATGGCCAAAGTGCGCCTTAACCGCCGCGTTGCCGACGGCGCTGTTATTATGGAGCGCCCGGATGTGGACTTTATTCTGGAAACAGACAGCCAGGGCGCTGTGACCCTGCGCCTTCTGGAAGAAGAACCGGCGCCCAATGCCCATCTTATGGTTTCCGAAATGATGGTGCTTGCCAGCGCCGCCCTTGCAGACTGGGCTGTTACCCACCATATCCCCCTGCTTTTCCGTACCCAGAGTAGCGTAACAAAAGAAAATGCCGGTATATGGACAGACCCTGTGGATATTGCCCGGATTGCCCGTGGCATGAGCCCCGCCCTTATGGAAGTGGAAGCCAAACCCCACGCCAGTATGGGCCTTACAGCCTACAGCCCCGTCACCTCCCCCCTCAGGCGTTACGCAGACCTTATAAACGAAGCGCAAATCCTGCATGTGCTGGAAACAGGCTCTCCCCGCTGGGATACAGACAGTATGCGGGCCATACTCTCCTGCCTGAGCCAAAATTTGGATGCCTCCAGCCAGATACAGCGCTTCCGCCAGCGTTACTGGAAACTGGTCTACATCCAGCAGGAAAGTAAAAAAGCAGGCGATGCCTGCATATGGGACGGTGTTGTCACAGAGGAAAACGATACCTTTATTTCCCTTGCTTTCCCCCGTGAGCAACTTTTTATGCGCGTAAAACGCGCCATGTTCCCCACTATGCCCGCTATAGGGCAAAAAGTGAAAGCCCGCCTGGGTAAAATACAGCCCGTGCTGAACGAAATCCAGGTGCTGGCTCTGGAAGTGTAAGCTCCCAGACCCCTGCTAGAAAAAACCCTACTGGGGGCTACTCGCCCCCAGACCCCCCGGCAGGGGCAAGCGCCCCTGCACCGGCTATGTGGGTATTTCCCTTTTGCAGAGTATTTCCCTGATATATTGGCTTATTTTTAAAGCTATTTTAAAAAAGCCGCCCCTTCTCGCTTTCCGGGAAGGGGCGATGCCCACCTTGTGGGCTACACGAGAACAAATGTTCCGGCGAAACTCCCTCAGTTTTACGCGCTAAAGCACATAAAACGTGGATTAATAACGTGGGCGCGGGGCACGGGGTTTCGCTTCGTTAACGCGCAGGGTTCTTCCGCCAAAGGTAGAGTTGTCCAAAGACTCAATGGCCGTGCTCGCACCCGGCTCATCCATTTCCACAAACCCAAAGCCACGAGCGCGACCTGTATCACGGTCACTTACCAGCTTCACGGAAATGACTTCACCATGCTCTGCAAACAGCGATTGGATCTGTTCTTCACTTGCCGACCAGGGAAGGTTCCCTACATAAATAGACTTCGCCATAAACAATCCTCACACAAAGTAAATCCAAAACCGCGCCTTTCTCGAGCAAGATCGCTTGCCCAGCCGCGTTATCCTTAAGGCCAGTATGCAATAACGCAACTCTAAAGTCAACAGCTTTTCGTGTTTTTTTTCTCAAACAAAAACTATAACAAAGCTTAAGGCATTATTTTTCATATACCTTCACACGGTTACAAAATATATTTTTCTTTTTTACGTATTTTTTTAAGCAAAATACATGCTGGGTATAAAAAAAGCGGCTTGCGCATGATAGCACAAACCGCCCTACTTGCAGAATAAAAAAAGCCTTTAACCTAATCTGCCCTTAAAATCTTCATACGAAAAACTTTTTATCAGTTCCGGGCCTTTTTCCCCATATTCCGCAAGGCTTGGCAAACGCAGGCCATTAAAGGTATTTGTTTTTACCATGCTGTAAATGGCCATATCTTCAAAGAAAAGAATGTCCCCAGCCTCCAAGGCTTCCGGGAAAACATATTCCCCAAAAAAATCCCCCGCCAGGCAGGATTTGCCGCCCAAACGGCACGCATAGCCTTTCGCTGTTTCCTTATGCCCTGCATCTGCCATTGTGGTTTGCCCCAAAAAGCGCAGATCCCCTTTTTCCTGCCGCAACACAGCCCCTATGCGCGGGG
>CAZJOG010000062.1:0-11653 GCA_964547565.1 uncultured Desulfovibrionaceae bacterium | reverse complement strand
CAGACGGCAGTGTGGGTGTGCTCTTTAAAGTACAGGATACAGGTATTGGTTTGTCCGCGGAGCATCTTTCCCGCCTGTTCACCGCATTTACCCAGGCAGATGCCTCTGTCTCCCGTCGCTTTGGGGGCACGGGTCTTGGCCTTGCCATCAGTAAAAACCTTGCCAGCCTTATGGGGGGCGATGTTTGGGCAGAATCTGTAGAAGGCAAAGGCTCCACCTTTTTCTTTTCCATAACCGCAGGCATTTGTGCGGAAGCTATGCTTACCCCGCAGGCCGTGCAGGAAAGAAATAAGGAAGAGGTGGAAAAAGCCAAAGCCGCCCTTACAGGCAAGCGTATTCTTATTGTGGAGGACAATGAGATAAACCGTGAAATAGCGGAAAGCCTGCTGGATGGTTTGGGTCTTGTGATAGAGGTGGCAGAAAATGGGGAAGAAGCTGTCCGTATGGTACAGACAAAGCCGTATGATCTTGTTTTTATGGATATGCAAATGCCTGTTATGGACGGCCTTACAGCCACGCGCTCTATACGCGCTTTGCCCACAAAGCCGGACCCAGCCTTTTTGCCTTATACCAAATTGCCTATTATTGCCATGACTGCCAATGCTATGGAAGAAGACAAAAAACTCTGTCTGGAAGCTGGCATGGACGACCATATTGGTAAACCCCTGCTTCCGGAAAGTCTGCTGAACGCGCTTTTGGAATGGATACCTGAACGACTGGGAGTCTGATATGTCCTATTTTCGCAAACTGACCAGTCAGATTGAAGCCTTGGAAGCGCTTTTTCAAAAAGAAGCCTCCTGGCTTATTCTTATCAACGCAGACCCGGATGCTATTGCGTCTTCTTTTGCCCTGCGGCGTATTATGGCCCGCAGAGTAAAAAATATCGCCATCGCGCGTGTTAATGAAATCCGCAGACCAGACAACCTTGCCATGCTACGCCATTTGCGTATCCCGCTTATCCCGTGGGATGCCGAATATATCAACCATTACCAGCATTTTGCACTGGTTGATTCCCAGCCCCACCATCATCCTGTTTTTGAAAATATCCCTTTTTCTGTGGTGATTGACCACCATCCGCTTTTACCGGATAAACCTGTCCATGCCTCCTTTGTGGATGTGCGTCCAGAATACGGGGCAACCAGCACACTTTTAACAGAATACCTGTATAATATGCACATCCGCCCTGGCGTGCGGCTGGCTACAGCGTTGCAGTATGGTATACGCACAGATACCGGAACATTCGGGCGTATGAGTTCAGAAGTGGATTTAAGGGCCTACCACTATCTTAACCGCTTTGCAGACAGCGCATCCCTTATGCGTATTTTACGCAGTGAATATCTGGCAGAGTGGCTCCCGTATTTTTCCCACGCATTTGAAAACCTAAGACGTTGCGGCAGCGGGCATTTTACAGCTGTGGGCAAGGTGGGCAGTGCGGATATTCTGGTAGTTGTGGCAGACTTTTTCCTTAAAGTCCATGGTTTACGCTTTGTCACTGTGTGTGGTGTGTTTGAAAATAACCTTGTGGTTATTTTCCGTGGTGATGGAACAACAGACCTGGGTAAATTGGCCTCCCTTGCTTTTGAAGCCTATGGGTCTGCCGGTGGCCATAAGGCAATGGCCAGAGCGGAAATAAATCTGGATCGTATGGAAAAGTTTATCCCCAAAAACCAAAAACACCATAAATTTTTCCCCCGTAAACGCCAGAGTGCCCTGCTTAACAGGGTAGAATTTTTTGCCTTTGAGCGTATTTACGATGCCCTTGCTATTATGCAAAAGGGAGAAGAAGCCCCACTTTCTGCAGAGGTTATTGATATTCCATTCTGATCCTGTGTGTCTACCTGAAACGTATAACTACGTTTCCCAAAACAGGCGTGTCTTTGAAAATTTTTGCATTTAGACACTCGCTTTCGTCATTGCCTATGTTTATTCACAGCGATGTTCTTCGTTTGCTTCCCTGTTTTGCCATTTTTGAGGTACTTTATGCTGGATACATTTTTGCGATTTTTTGGTTTTTCTCTTTCTGTTTTTCTTTACCTGCTTGTTATTTTTGCCGCCATTTTCACCCTTGCTGCTCTCATACATGCTCTTTTAAGGGCAAGGCAGCCACAGGCGGCCCTTGGGTGGGTGATTGCCATTATTTTTATCCCGTATCTGGGCGCATTAGCGTATCTGATATTTGGGGTAAACAGGGTAGACAGCCGCGCCGCCCGTCTTTTGCGCGCAGTTGTGGAAAACCGGCAGGAAGCCATTATAAACGCGGCCCCCTTTTTGCATACAGACTATGACCCGCGGCTGGTGGGCAGTGGGGATATCCCGCAGGATTTTGTCCATGTGGGTTCTTCTAATCCTTCCACTATGCCCCTTGTAGGCGGCAATACCTTCCGGCCCCTGCAAAATGGCGAAAATGCCTACCCTGTGATGCTGGAAGCCATTAAGAAAGCCAAGCACGAAGTTTTTTTGTGTACCTACATTTTTCAGGGCAAACACTATGCCAAAGAGTTTTCTGACACTCTGCTGGCTGCCAGCAAACGTGGTGTGGATGTGCGGCTTTTAGTGGACGGCGTAGGTGTTTTTCCCGCCTGGGATAAACCATGGCGGCATTTGGATAAAGAAGGAGTAAAAGTTGCGCGCTTTTTACCCTTGCGTATCCTGCCCTTGCAATTTTCCATGAATTTGCGTAACCACCGCAAGGTGCTCATCGCAGATGATATTGCGTTTACAGGCGGTATGAATATAGACGATGCCCATGTGGTGAATGACCCGCTTACCCCCTCTGCAACAAAGAAAAAAGGCAAGGTGCAGGATTTGCATTTTTGTGTGGAAGGCCCTGTTGTTTTGGAACTGAGAGAAGGTTTTCTTATGGACTGGGCTTTTTGCACAGGCGAAACGGATTCCGGCCCTGTCTTACCCCCTGTTAACAAAGGCAGTATGAATGCCCGCGTTATTCTGGATGGCCCGGGTACACCTTCCGATACTATGCTGGATTTATTTTGCGGTGTTATCAGTTGCGCCCGTAAACGTGTTTTGGTTTTTACCCCGTACTTTTTACCCCCGCAGGAACTGGTGAGTGCCTTTAACTGCGCTAAATCCCGTGGAGTGGATGTTACTATTGTCCTTTCCGAAGAACTTGACCACCAGTATATTGGCTGGGCTACCGACCATATGCTGCCTGTTCTTTTATCCCAGGGTGTGCGTGTTTTCCGCCAGCCCCCACCTTTTGCGCACACAAAACTTTTGCTGGTAGATGACAGTTATGTCAATATTGGGTCTACAAACCTTGATCCCAGAAGTTTAAATTTGAACTTTGAAATGAATGTGGAAGTGTTTTCCCCTTCTCTTAATCAGGAACTTTCGGAATACGCAGAAAAAGTGCTGACAACCTGCTACGAAGTGACAAACGAATCCCTGACGGCTTTACCCTTGTGGAAACGTATACGCAACGCGGCAGTCTGGGTTTTTAGCCCGTATTTGTAGAGGGGAGAGGTGTTGGGGAAAAGAAGGGAAGGCCCATGCGTTTTCCAAAAATTTTTCGCTGGAATTGCCGTGTTATTACCAAACAGGCGGGACTTTACGGCTGGTATGGAAAACACGCAAAATTTCTACAGTGTCATCGTGTACGCGATAAGGGATAATATAGGGATATTGCCGTATAACAAGTTCCCGTGTACCAAAAACTCTGCCAGGTTTTCCTGATTGTGGATACATCCCAAGGGTAGACGCTTTTTCCCGCAGTGTTATGTAAACTTGCTTTGCCACGTCTTCATCTTTTTGTGCTAAATAGGTTACTTCTGTATCTAAGTCATGCAAAGCCGCATGCAACCATTTAACACGCATCATAACCTCACTTGGCGCCCCATTTGGCATCCAGGGCAGCTATTTCTTCTTCTGTTGCAAAATCGCCCGCGTCCGCTTCTGTTATCGCTTGTTTTATGGCAGCAACTTGCCATGTTTCCCTGTCTACAAATTCCTGGATGGCTGTTTGCGCTAAATAATTTTTGCTTCTGCCTGTTGCGGCGGCTAAATCCTTAAGCTCCAGCACCAGTGTATCTGGTATTCGTACAGATACTAATGCCATATTTTTCCCCTTTATATTACTGTATGACTTTGTAATACATAGTGTTACAAAGACTGTCAAGAGGGTAAAGTTTGTGTTTTTTAATAAAAAACAAATGCAAAAATTAACCAACTTTTTGTTCCAGCCGTTCTCCAATCCATACTTTTATTAATGCCTGACGGGTAAGGCCAAGGCGGTTTGCTTCGGCATCCAGACTTGATACCATCCATAACGGAAAGTCCACATTTACCCTTTGGCTTTTTCGGTTGGGCCGTGAAGCATTTTTTTTGTTAAGGAACGCCGATATATCTTCCCCATCATCAAAACGGCGGTCAAATTCTTCAGCAGAAATTGTTTTATTTTCCATAGTAGTCTGTCTCCTCTTCTTTTTTGGCGCGTCGGACAGATATTAATCGAATGGTATTACCCCTTGTTGTAAATATACATGACCATACTTTATTTTGCCATTCTCCAATAGCCATGCACCTTTCTTCTGTGATAAACGCCGTTGGGATAAGAAGCAGGGCATTGTCTTCCCAAATTTTTTGTGCTTCCACAAAGTCAATTCCGTGCTTTGCCTTATTGCGATCACTTTTTATGGGGTCATATTCAAATTTCATATAAAAACAGTATAAAAAATATCCTTTTTTGTCAAGAACGTGTATTTTTCGGATATGCCTTGCGTACATATGCCCACGGAATAAAAAATCCCCTCTCTATGCCAATAGTTTTATTGGAATAGAGAGAGGTAAATGGAAAGAAGACTTTTTAGGGCAGGGCCTTACCCTTTTGTCATATGTTTTTTTCTGTCTTCGTGGCCGCGTATACGCAGGCCTTGCAGGCGTATAAAGCCAGCAGCGTCTTTATGGTCATAGGTGGCGCATTCTTCAAATGTGGCCAAGTCCTGGCAATAGAGGCTATTGGGGGAGAAACGCCCCACAGGCCACGCATTGCCTTTGTAGAGTTTAAGGCGCACATTGCCTGTAACACTTTCTTGTGTTTTATCAATCAGAGCCTGCATGGCTTCGCGTTCAGGGGCAAACCAGAAACCATTATAAATAGTTGTGGCATAGCGGGGCATATCTGGGTTTTTAGCCCCTATTTATAGGGGGAGAGGCATTGGGGGGGAAGAGAAGTTTTTGATTCAGATATGCTTCCCGCAATATGTATTGAGAATACACTCCGAGCAGAGTGGCTTACTGGATTTACACCATTTCCTTCCTATTTCCCAACACGAAAAATCTATAATTCCAGGAAACTCAGGATTAAGCTCGCGCGCTTTATATATAATTTCTTCATTTGAAGCGTTTAATTCTACCAACCCAGACCTGCACATTACACGCTTAATATGCACATCTGGTGAAATATCTATTGAATAATAATCAGAAAAATGTATTTTAAACTGTCTGGCAAGTATGTTTGCTGCCATTGTAGATATTTTAATACCACACCCTTCAAATTGCAAAAATTCATAAACAACCTTGGCACTGCTTGGGGTATTACACCAAATAGTGGAAACATCTCCAGCATATTTGTCTTGTATTCTGATAACTCCTGAATAAAAAACTTTTGCCATAGTGGGATTGTAGTAATGTAACGAATTTTTTTCGAAGATAGAGGTATATTCCTCCAGGGAAATGGATGCAAGAAAATCAATACTAAAGCTACCCAAAAGTTGCTTAATTTTTACTGGTATTTCCCAGGCCCGTTCAGTTTTGATTCGTCGATCCATAAGACATCCTAAGACAAACGCGTGAGGATTGTTTTTAAGGTCATTTAAAAAGTTGTTTTGTTCTTTATTTTTTAAAAAATCTACTGTCTGACCCGAGTCCATAAAACATTTTTTTCCTGTTGTGACAAGTAAGTTTCTTAGCATATGACTCACCCTCCTTTTTAATGAATATTATATAGCTATCATGTTGTAATGTGTATTATAAATAATACAAAAAAATCCCCTCTCTATGCCAATAGTTTTATTGGAATAGAGAGAGGTAAATGGAAAGAAGACTTTTTAGGGCAGGGCCTTACCCTTTTGTCATATGTTTTTTTCTGTCTTCGTGGCCGCGTATACGCAGGCCTTGCAGGCGTATAAAGCCAGCAGCGTCTTTATGGTCATAGGTGGCGCATTCTTCAAATGTGGCCAAGTCCTGGCAATAGAGGCTATTGGGGGAGAAACGCCCCACAGGCCACGCATTGCCTTTGTAGAGTTTAAGGCGCACATTGCCTGTAACACTTTCTTGTGTTTTATCAATCAGGGCCTGCATGGCTTCGCGTTCAGGGGCAAACCAAAAACCATTATAAATAGTTGTGGCATAGCGGGGCATAATAGCATCACGCACGGCAAGGGCTTCACGGTCAAGGCACAGCCCTTCCAGATCCTGATGGGCGATGTGCAGCACTGTTCCTGCCGGTGTTTCGTATACACCGCGGGATTTCATGCCCACAAAGCGGTTTTCCACCATATCAAGGCGGCCTATGCCGTGTTTGCCGGCAATTTTGTTCAGGGTCATCACAAGGGTGGCGGGGGACATTTTTTCGCCATTTATGCCTGTGGGGTTCCCTTTTTCAAAGTCAATGGTGATATATTCCGGGGTGTCAGGGGCCTGTTCAACAGGTACAGCCATCACATAGGCATTGGGCCCGGGTTCTTCCCTCGGGTCTTCCAGTTCGCCGCCTTCAAAGCTGCAGTGCAGCATGTTTCTGTCCATGCTGTAGTGCTTATTGGAGGTAGAAACAGGTATATCATGCTGTTGGGCAAAGGCATTCAGGGCAGTGCGGGACATAAGGTCCCATTCGCGCCAGGGGGCAATAACTTTAATATCCGGCGCAAGGGCATTAATGGAAAGTTCAAAGCGCACCTGGTCATTGCCTTTGCCTGTGGCTCCGTGTGCTATGGCAACCGCGCCTTCTTTGCGGGCAATTTCCACAAGGCGTTTGGCAATAAGGGGGCGTGCGACAGAGGTACCAAGAAGGTAGCGGCCTTCGTAAAGGGCATTGGCGCGCAGTACAGGGAAAATATAGTCACGGGCAAATTCTTCCCGCACATCTTCTATATACGATTTAACGGCGCCGGTTTTTATGGCTTTGGGTTCCACACCGTCCAAATCATCTTCCTGACCAAGGTCAGCGGTCACGGTGACAACATCGTACCCGCGTTCCACAATAAGCCATTTTAAAATCACAGAAGTATCCAGACCACCTGAATACGCCAGCACTACTTTTTGTTTTTGCGACATGGTTAACTCTGTTGAAAATTAAAGGGTTTGTATAAATGCCTGGAAGGCGTGGGCAACAGCGGCGCGGCTTTCTTCCCGCTCTGCGTTGGAAGCGTACCAGGAGGTTGGGTTTTGGGCCAGTTGTTCTTCCGCTTTGCCGCAAAAAAAGACAAAAGGCACGCGGGAGGCAGCAAGCGCAAGTGCGGATGCCGGCTCTGGCCCCCATGGCAGCATAAAGGCCGCGTCTGCCTGATTAAGGGCCATGGCTTTGTCGTATGTAAGGAAAATTTTAGCACGACCATCCAGGGCAAAATCAATACTTTCCGCCAGATTTCCCTGAGGTTCTGCATTTTGCGGAAAAGCAAGCGCAAGGGTAAAACCAAAACAGAGCGCGGCTTCTATCCATGCAGAAAAATAGGCTTCTGTTTCCTGGGTAACATCTCCCAGCAGACTTACTTGCAGGGAAGAGAGGTTTTTTTCCGGTAAAAGTTTTTGCAGGGTGAGCAAATCCGCCAGAACAAGCAGGGGTATATCTTGAAGTTTTATCCGGTCTTGCGTATGTTCTGCATGTGCGGCGCTTAAAATAGCTTCCGCACCTTTGCAGCCAAACTGGCGTAAATGGGTTAGTTGTGTTGCTTCCATTTTACTCCCTCCTCATTTTTTTTATGATTTTTCCCCCTATTTTGCAAGAGATTTTCCATGTATACATCCCCTGATCGTTTTTATCGCCGTTTGCCGGAATACCCGGAAGAGCAGAGTATACAAGTTGTTATGGAAGAAAGCGACCTTTGGATACGTGCCCCGCGTCTGTTGCCAGCAGAAGATTTAAGGGTCATAGCCCTGGAAGAATTGCGGGCAGTACGGGGTTTGCTTACACTTTGGATAACAAAATTCCCTGTTTTCCGGGATAGTCTGGTGCCTTTGGAAATACCGGCACAAACACCGCCACTTTTGGAGCAAATGTACAAAGCAGGGCGCTTTGCTTCTGTTGGGCCATTTGCCGCTGTTGCCGGTACAGTTGCGGAAGCTGTAGCGCGTGCTATACATAAAGAACTTAAAGCACGGGGTTTACCGCAAAATGTGCTGGTAGAAAATGGGGGGGATATGTTTCTTTTTTCTGAAAAAGAACGTGTTATTGCGCTTCTGGCAGAACCGGAAAAACAGATACATCCGCCCGATATGCCCAATACGCCCAATATGCCTGATTTGCCTGATGCCTCACTTGCCACACAAGGAAAAAAAACCACCCTATTCCCCCCGCTGGCCTTAACGTTACCGCCAGAAGCATTTCCCTGTGCTTTAGCAGCTTCTTCTGCCACTATTGGGCATTCCTTAAGCTTTGGGAAGGCGGATTTAGTGGTGGCCCGTTCCCAAAGCGGCGCACTGGCAGATGCCTGCGCAACTTCTTTGGCAAATGCTCTCCAGTCTGCGGAAGATCTTGCGCCTTTTTTTGGGCATTTGGAAAAAAGAGGAATTTTGCCCGGCTTTTTGCCCAAGGCTTTCCCAACCGCGCATCTGGATGGGGTTTTTGCTTTTGTGGATGGGGCTATGGGCTTTTGGAATAATGCCCATGTAAAAGGCGCGGCAGAGATTGTGCGTTTATAAAAAGTTGATGCCTACATCCAGCCGCGGAAGCGGCTGTTTTTTATTTTGTCAGTCCTTTGACAAATCACCTCGTCCAGGCGAGGTGTTTTTGTATCTATCTATTTGATTAAGTAAGTATTTTTTTACATTGGAACACCCTTTGCTATGCATAGGTATCCTGAAACAGGAGGAATGTATGAAATCGCTTACACCTACCCATCTGAATTTAGTTGAAAACGTCATGGATATGCAGCTCAAGCGTCAAAACGTGATTATGGGCAATATCGTGAATGTTAACACACCCAAATACAAGCCCCGCGAACTGGAATTTGAAAAAGAGCTCCAGTCTGCGCTTAATCTGGACGCGCGCGGAAAAATGACACGCACTGGCCAGGGACACCTGCCGGCAACATTTGATCCGGATACTTTTGGCCCCAGCTGGTACGAGCAGTTTAAACCGCGGGATGTCCATGGGGAAGACAGGGTAGATCTGGATAAAGAAATGGTTAAAATGTCTAAAAATAATCTGCAATATTCTGCTCTTACCCAGATAACCAAGTCTGGGTTTGAAGGCATTAAAACCATTATTATGGAAGGGAGCAAGTAATTATGGATTTTATGACAGCTCTTGATATAGGCGCTTCCGGCCTTTCTGTGGATCGCACAGAAATAAACGTAACAGCCATGAATATTGCCAATGCCAAGACAACCCGTATGCCTGGCGGTGGCCCTTACCAGCGTAAAAGCACTGTTGTGGGAACAGCGGAAGTGGACGACTTTTTTTCCAAACACATGCAAAGCGCGCTGGACCGTTCTGTTAAAGGCGTGCGTGTTTTGGAAGTAGCCACAGATTCGCGGCCTTTCCAGCGTGTGTATGAACCTGGCCACCCGGATGCTAATGAAGAAGGCATTGTTTTATACCCGGATATCAACGTGGTGGAAGAAATGGCCAATATGATGACAGCCCAGCGCAATTTTGAAGCTAATGCCACAACAATTGATACTATCAAAGCCATGTATAATAAAGCCCTTGAAATAGGCAGATAGGCAAGACAAAGGAATAAGCCCAAAGGAATAAGCTATGATAAATGTCACCAACATAAGCGGTAATATGTCCGGCCTGAATGCCTATACAAACGCTCTGGCGGAGTTTCGCAAATCCCAGGGCACCATCAAGCAGGACAGTTCAGGTATTCTGGATGCCAGCAAAGCCCCGGCGCAAAGTTTTACAGAAACTCTGCAAAGCTCGCTTAAAAGTGTGAATGATCTGCAAGGCCAGAAAAACACCATGATTGAGTCCTTTGCTTCCGGTGAAACCCAGAATGTGCATGAACTTATGATCACCATGCAAAAAGCCGGTCTGGCTGTAAACCTTACCTCCGCTGTTCGCAACAAGGTTTTGGAAGCTTACCGGGAACTTACACGTTTGCAGTTCTGATCTTTTACTCTTCTTTTTTCAAGCGCCAACATTCTATTTTTATGGGAACAGGGGAATAAAGTATGAACAAGTTTTTGCAAAACGCCATCCAAAGAGCAAAAGAATACTGGGTATCCATGAACAAAACCCAGCGGATACTTCTTATTGGTGGTACGGTAGCACTACTTTTGTGCTCCACCTTGCTTATTTACTGGCTGACCAGACCAGACTACCGCATTTTATACACAAAGCTGAGCCTGGAGGACGCCAACCGTGTGACCACACTGCTCCAGGCAGAAAAAGTGAATTACATACTGGATGACAATGGCACCACCATTCTTGTGCCTGTAGACAATGTGTACTCCCTGCGCCTTAAAGTGGCAGGGGAAGGCAGTCTTGTAGGGCAGGGCATTGGTTTTGAAATTTTTGATGCCAGCCAGATGGGCCAGACGGAATTTGTGCAGCGTATCAACTATCAACGTGCACTGCAGGGCGAACTTGGCCGCACAATAGGCGAATTCCCGAATGTGGAAAGTGCCCGTGTACACCTTGTTATCCCCCAGCGCAGTTTGTTTATTGAAGAACAGCAGCCGCCTTCTGCCTCCGTTGTGTTGCGTCTGAAAGACCCTGCTGTCAAAATGAGTAACAAGGAAGTGCAGGGGGTAGTCAATCTTTTGACAATGGCTGTAGAAGGCTTGGATAAGGCCCATGTTTCTGTCACAGACAGCACAGGCAAAGCCGTGTATGTGCCGGAAGATGAAACCACAGGGCAGACCAATACCCAGCTTGAATACCGCCTTCGCCTGGAATCTTCTTTAGAACGCCGTATTGACGAACTTTTGAACCCTGTTCTTGGCCCAGGCAAACATATTGCCAAAATTAACGCAACTCTGGATTACAGCCAGCGCACCATGAATAAAGTGCTGTTTGATCCGGACAGTCAGGTTGTGCGTTCTGAACAACGCAGTGAAGAACAGCAAATAGGCCGCGCTAATCTGGAAAGTGGTTCCCCTGACATCAACTTCCGTGGGGATGGCCTTGCCAACTCCATAAGCACGCAGGAAGGTAACCGCGAAAGCCGTACCACTAACTATGAAATAAACAAAGAAGAACATAATGTTATTGGCCAAATGGGGCAAATCCAGCGTATCACCATCGCTGTGGCTGTAGACGGAACATACGCGAAAGACGCAGACGGTAACTGGGTATACACCCCCCGTTCCCAGGCAGAACTGGATCAGATTAAAACACTGGTGGCCAATGCTGTTGGTTATGACCCCAACCGCGGTGATACCATTGAAGTAACCAATATTGCCTTTGGCGCAGCGGATGTTCCGGCAGAACCTAATCCCGCGGAATTACTGGCCCAGTTTGCAGAACGTA